>DOBD01000193.1 GCA_003506275.1 Bacteroidales bacterium
ATGCTGAACCGGTTTGGTTTTTAGTTCCTTGGTGGCATTCAAATAGGGGAGGTAGGCCAAGTGAATGCAAAAGCAGCGGCCGCCCAACTCCCAACGAAGTTGTCTGACGCTTTCGATAAAAGGAAGCGATTCAATGTCACCGACAGTGCCACCAATTTCCGTGATGATGAAGTCGAATTTATTCTTGGCGGCCAGTGAGCGCATGTTGCGCTTGATTTCGTCGGTGATGTGAGGAATGACCTGAACGGTCTTGCCAAGGTAATCACCATGACGCTCTTTTTGGATGACATTTTGATAAATGCGGCCGGTAGTGACGTTGTTGGCTTTGGTCGTGGGAACGTTCAGAAAACGCTCATAATGACCCAAGTCCAGGTCGGCTTCGTGGCCGTCGCTGCATACGTAGCATTCACCGTGTTCGTAGGGATTTAGCGTACCAGGGTCAATGTTGATATAGGGGTCAAATTTTTGAATGGTAACTCGAAAGCCTCTTGATTGAAGAAGTTTGCCCAAAGAGGACGACAGGATGCCTTTTCCAAGGGAGGAAACGACACCGCCGGTCACGAAGATGTATTTGGTGTCAGCCACGGAACAATGGTTTAAATGATTAGGTATTTGGTTGGTGCTATGACGGGTAAGATTGGGCCAGGCCTACCACGTCGAAGCCGCAAAAGTACGAAAAAACGTGTAAGAAAAAAAATCGTACATTTGCCTATTCCATCTTTTAAGGCATGAATTTACTGGTCGTTTTTTTTTTAGCTGCCGGACTGAGTATTTCACCTGTGTCAGAACAGGACTCAATTGTTCAACTGTCTGACAGTATGAATGTTGAGGTCTTAACTCGACAGGCGGATACGGTGTTGACCAATCAACGTGTACGGACAGACGAAGGATTGAATCCAACCATCCCTCAGTCTACAATCATCCCTGTCAAGTCATCAAGGGATAGCCTCAAGCGGGGAATCCATTCTCCCGGAGACGTTAAAAAAAGCACAATGACTGTTAAAAATAACAGCGAAGTGTTGATGCCCGATGTGCCCGATCNNCCGTTGTTGACACAGATCCTGTTGTATGATCCAGATCAACACAGGGTGTATCCGAGAGAACCGCGGGTGATAGAACCGGAAGATGCCCTGGGTTTTCTTAAGGCCGATGCCCTGTTCAGGCCGTTGGTCTTTGGAGCCACACCGATTGACCTGCGATTGAGAAAGGAAAGCCAACTTGATACGTCCACGGTGTTGTATTCAGCGTACACCGATTCCATGATGAAGGATTGGAAATACCAGGATCTGGCCGCCAAAGCTAGCCTTCGTTTCATGGCAGCGATGGAAGTAAATCAATTACGCTTTGTCAGATACCATATCAAGCAGTTGCCCCTTCCCGAACAGCTGGTGTTTTTCCTGCAGCAGGAAAAGCCGTTGACCATCGAACATGCCTTGAATTATTCGTTTGGCAAAGAGGATAAAAAAACCGGCTATTTGCCGGGTCTCACCTATAATCCATGGACCACAAAGGGGAATTATAAACTGCATTTTACAGAAACGTATGTCTCGCCCAACTGGTCGAGGGGTGGGGAGAGCAATATGGCCGGACTGGCCTCTATTTATCTGGAAGCCAATTACAACAACCTGAAAGGCGTACAGTTTGACAACAACCTGGAGCTCAAGATAGGGTTGAATACCTCTCCTTCGGACACACTCAGAGCCTTGAATGTCAGTACTGACCAGTTGAGGGCTGTCAGCAAGCTGGGTATCCGCATGAAGAATAATTGGTATTACAGCTTGTCGTCCGAATTTACCACGCAGGTGCTCAACAATTATAAAAAGAACACCATGTCGCTCAAATCGTCCTTTTTGTCTCCGGCCCGCCTATTCGTCAGTTTAGGAGTGGATTACAAGAAGTCGAACAACAAAAAAGGCTATAACTTGTCTGTGATGTTAAGTCCGTTGACGTACAAGCTCAATTACCTGCACGACAACGTCAACATGAACACGGCTTCCTATGGTATTGAGGCAGGTAAGCATGTAGGCAGCGAAATTGGTTCCAAGGTGTCATCCACCCTCAATTGGCGGTTTTCCGAACGATTGAATTGGAAGTCCAAGATTTACTACTTTACCGATTATACCTACGTGGACTCAGAATGGGAAAACACCATGGATATCATGTTGAATCACTATTTTTCCACCCAGATTTTCGTACACCTCAAGCTGGATGACAGGCTTCAACGCCAAACCGGCGAATCGTTGCTGCAACTGCAACAGTTGTTGAGTTTTGGTATGACGTATTATTTCTGACCATAAAACCTTTAACCAAAGATAGAGATATGAAAGAGTTGATTTTGGTGACCGGAGGTACCGGTTACATAGGATCCCACACCGCTGTTGAATTGATAGAAGCCGGTTATGATGTTGTCATTGTAGACAACTTGTCTAATTCCGAAGCGGGTGTGATCGACGGTATTGAGGCCATCACCGGTGTGCGGCCAGCGTTGGAAGTGTGTGATTGTGCCGATTATACCGCCATGAAAGCTGTGTTTGACAAGTATGGACGCATTAAGGCCGCCATCCACTTTGCTGCCTACAAGGCTGTGGGTGAATCAGTGGACAAACCGTTGGCCTACTACCAAAACAACTTGCAATCGCTTATTACCGTGATGCGCCTGTTGGCTGATGCCGGCAGCAAAGGGTTTGTCTTTTCTTCATCCTGTACCGTTTATGGTCAACCGGATGTGTTGCCTGTCACCGAAGATGCGCCAGTCAAGCAGGCGATGTCACCTTATGGCAATACCAAGCAAATCGGTGAGGAAATCATCAGGGATGCGACGAAGGCGGGATTGCCTTACCAATCAATCATTCTCCGGTATTTTAACCCCATAGGAGCCCACCCCTCCGCTGAAATTGGTGAACTGCCCCTGGGGGTGCCTCAAAATCTGGTGCCTTTCGTAACGCAGACAGCGGCCGGTATCCGTGAATCATTGAGGGTGTTCGGCAACGATTATAACACACCTGACGGGTCCTGCATCAGGGATTACATCAATGTGGTGGACCTGGCCAAAGCCCACGTGGTGGCGGTCAGCCGTTTGCTTGAAAACAAAGCCGTTCAATCCGTTGAAGTGTTCAACCTGGGTACAGGTCGAGGATTGTCCGTATTGGAAATTGTCAAAACCTTTGAACAAGTGACGGGTGTAAACCTGAAGTATGAGATCGTAGGCCGCAGAGCCGGTGATATTGAACAAGTTTGGGCCAATCCCGAACACGCTAACAACGTATTGGGTTGGAAAGCTGAAACATCGGTGGAGGAGACCTTAAAATCGGCCTGGAAATGGCAACAGAAACTTCAGGGAAAAGCCTGATGGTGTGATCTCAAACGTGATGGCATACTGGAGTACGCTGACAGTCAGCGTTGGTCATCGCGTTGGTGTTGCCCCGTACCGTTTTAAAAGCCTGGCGTAAGCCCGGCTTTTTTTATATCCTTCCAGAAAGACATTGAGGCTGTCCAACAGTTGTGGACTGTTGGGGCGTACGGCCCAAGCTTGGAATTGAGTAAGGCTGAGGGGTGTCTGTATGTCCAGTTCCGGATAATCCTTGGACCAGGCTTTGGCCATGTACTCGTCCATGACCGCGAAATCTGTTTTGCCATCATTGACCTGTTTGAGTAGCTCTTCGTGCGTGAAAACCCTGACTTCCTTTACATGGATGGAGTCGCTGATCTCAGTGGCTAAGTGGCTGATTCGGACAAGGTATGGAGAGTGGGAGGCAATGGACACCGTTTTGTCAGCCAGGTTGACCTGGTTGCGCAATGGCTTGTCTGAGCGACGTTGAACCAGGACAAGCCGGGATCCATACAAGGGCATGGTGTATGCCAGGGTCGGTCGCAGGCTGTTCAGGATGGGTAATGGTCCTGTCAATAGATCGCAACGGCCAGTATTCAACCATTGCATGCGTGTTCTGAATGTACCTTCATACATATAAACCAATGTCAATCCGTGCGCCTCGGCAAAGGCCTTGGCCAGTTCATAATGAAAACCGTGCTGGCCTTGGTCGTCGGTATAAAAACTGAAGGGGTCGTATTCACCACATACCCTGAGTTCACCCCTGTTTTTAATGGCCGGGTAGTCTGAATGGGGCTCGTGTCGGTTGGTGTATTGCTGAAGCAACGCAAACAGTAACCATCCCAGGACAAAAAAGGAGGCCAGTATCAGCGATGTCTTGAAGGGCTTAGTCATAGAAGTTCCAGGAAAGGCCCACCTTGAGGATGGCCGGGTTCATGGGGTAATGGGGCGCCGAAAAATAGGCTGGATTTGCAAACAGGCGGCTTGCGTGGGCGTACATCACGTAAAATCGCATGCGTTTGAGGTGAAAGTTGGCGTAGGCGTTCATGAAAGGGTAGTGGCCTACCAGGACCTCCTTCTGGGTGTGAAACTGTCCGGTTGCCGGCTGATAGGCTGGTGCATAGTAGGATGTATGGTAGCGGCAGTCAATGCCAACATGGGTGAGTAGCACCGTGCTTAGATAGCCTTTCAGGTATAGGTTGGAATAAGCTGTCAGGCTGGGCAGGGGAATGATGTCGGGATGGCTGACGGCTTGGTAGGCCAGTTGATTGTCCCAATTGAAGATGCCCCAGCGTAAGCGTTGATTCCATTCAGCCACAAAAATCTGGATGTTGCCACCATATTGAGTGGGTACGGCTTGTTGGTTAAAATAGACGTGGTTGGTCAGGTTATTCACACTGGCTTTGACAGTGAATCCCAAGGCCGGTATGTCCAAACTGCCGTGCACGCTGGCATTATGCTCTCTGTCAAAATGGTTGTTCCAACTGAAGTGGTTGGAGTGGTAGGTTTCAAGCAGGTAATCAGGACGTAGGTTAGTCAAAAGGCCACCAGCTTTCAGGCTGACGGGGTTGCCCCCTATGTTGAACGTGGTGTTCAGGTGTCCGGAGAGATCCGTGTCGCCCATGTTGGGTCCAAGCAGGCAAATCCTGCCTCTGGCCTGGTAGGTCAGCACTTTGCCTTGCTGACGGGTTATCTCGGCCCCGCCCCAGACCAGTTGCTCATGGTGAAGGTTCACACGGCTGAAGGCATTGCTGCTATCACGGAGTGTTGCGTTCGGGCTCAATCCGGCATATCGTTTGTATTCGTGCTCGATGAAGGCGGTCAAGCCCATCTGAGCCCACTCGTGAAAGCCCTCTCTCAAGGAAAGGCCAAGGGTGTTGCGCACAAGTAGCAGGGCGGCTGTGTCAGCCGTGTGGGAGGGGGCTATGTAGGCCGTGTCGAAATAAGTAGGGTTGACCGATTCGGAAAGAAATTGGCGACGGCTGTTGTCAATGTACAGGGTATGAATCAGGCTGGTGACGGGTACGAAGGTTGTTAGCAGACTGTCTTTCTCGTCCCTTCGCTCGAACCCCAGGTGGTATTTGTGGTTGAAAAAGAGCTGCAGGTTTTTTGTCAGGCTGGTGGCATCGGTCAGGTGTACGGGGATATTGAGGCTTTCGTATTCCCGAAGGCCTCCGCTCATGAGCAGGGGCTCCGTGATGTACCTGTCATCGGTGATTCCTCCGTTTTCCATGTTTTCCAGGTTGCTGGAGCTCAGTTTCCAAAAGGCTTCGTACCTGGGTGATTGGTAGTTGCCGAAGAGGTTGGCCAGCTTGCTGCGGGTAGCACTGCGGTTGTAGAAACCCCTGGCGAACAGGATTTCATAGCTGGCACCCAGATTGAGGTGCTTGTTGAGGTTGGCAGACGTGTAAAAACGGAAGTTTTCTTCTTGTGACTGATCGTTCCCGAACGAGGTGAGGTAATTGAGGGTCGTAAAGGGTTTTGTGGTATTCAGAAAGACAAAGTCTTCAGGTGCCGTCAACCACTGTTCATAGGATTGCAGAAAGAGGAAAGGGTACTTGACCATTTGGTCGGTATATATCTTGGATTGGAACGGTGAACCCAGACTGCCGGTATGAGCGCCGGCCAGGGTGTTGAGGCGTTCGGGAAAGGCATTGAGNNGTCCATGTCGGCCTTGATGTGCTGCCCCAGTAAGGCGTCAATGCGAACAGCCAACATACGCAGCGTATCGGGTCCTTTGCCAGTCTGAGCCCCGTCTGATGGTTCATCTTCTTGATCCAAAAGCTGTCCGGCCGTGTTTTGCGTGCCTCGATCAAAGCCAGGCACCATGCTTCTGCCTTGTTGGTTGCCGCCTTCTCGTTGGCTGGTGCTGAGTTGGGCGTGCAGGGGCAAGCTCAGCCACAACATGGCCTGAAGCAGGCAAAGGGTGGGGCGCAGGGTCATGGGACGGGGCGTTTTTTTCGTGGCAAAGATACGGTTTACCCCAGAGACTCCCGCTCGAATTCCCCGGGTTTTTTATACATTTGCTCCATTAACCCGCTTTCATGACTGCTCAGGAAGAAATACACCAGTTGAGGGCCCTCCTTGACCAAGCCAATTACGACTACTACGTGTTGTCCAATCCCTCCATGACCGATTACGACTTTGATCTGGCCATGGCGCGCTTGCAGGCGCTCGAATTGCAACACCCCGAATATGAGGATGCAACCTCGCCTACCAAGCGCGTGGGCAGTGACAGTCAGCAAGGATTTGTCCAGGAAGCCCACCGTTATCCCATGCTGTCGTTGGGAAATACTTATTCGGAGGCCGAGGTGAGGGCCTTTTACGAGCGCGTTCAAAAAGGGCTCGATGAGCCTTTTGCCTTGGTCTGTGAATTGAAATTCGACGGCACCTCGCTTTCGTTGACGTACGAAGAAGGAAAGTTGGTCAAGGCTTTGACAAGGGGTGATGGCCAACGGGGCGACAACGTGACGGAGAATGTGAAGACCATACGCAGTATCCCGTTGAAGTTGAGGGGGGAACGTTTTCCTGCCCATCTCGAAGTCAGGGGTGAGGTCCTCATGCCTTGGCCTGTCTTTGAATCACTCAACGAGGCCAGGGAAAAAGCGGAGGAGCCCCTGTTTGCCAATCCCAGGAATGCTGCTTCCGGTACCTTGAAGCTACAGAATCCGTCATTGGTCGCAGCCAGGAAGCTGGATGCCTATTTTTACTTCGTGATGGGCGAGGACCTGCCGACGGACAGCCATTTTGAAAACCTGATGCAGGCAGTCGGTTGGGGATTCAAGGTCTCCGATGCCATCAAACGCTGCGACGATTTGGAGGCCGTGTTCGACTATATCCGACAGTGGGAGGTGGCCAGAAAGCAATTGCCCGTTGCTACCGACGGTATCGTCATCAAAGTGGATCGTTTGTCGCAACAGGAAAAATTGGGATTGACGGCAAAATCCCCCCGTTGGGCCATCGCTTACAAGTTTCAAACAGAAAGGGCGGTCACCCGTTTGAATTCGGTCTCTTTTCAAGTGGGGCGTACGGGAGTTGTGACACCTGTGGCCAATCTGGATCCTGTTCAACTGTCGGGTACGGTGGTGAAGCGGGCCTCTCTGCACAATGATGATGTGATTCAATCATTGGATTTGCACATCGGTGACATGGTATATCTNNAAAGGGGGTGAAATCATTCCCAAAATTGTGGGAGTGGATACCGAAGCCCGTTTTTTGTTGGGTGATAAAGTGCGCTTTGTCACCCAGTGTCCTGAATGTGGCACTCCTTTAGTGCGTTTTGAAAGTGAGGCGGCCCATTATTGCCCCAATCAGGTCGATTGTCCACCACAAATTAAGGCCAGACTGGAACATTTCATTCATCGGAAGGCGATGAATATTGACGGGTTAGGGGCTGAAACCATTGATGCCCTTTATCAGGCCGGTGTGGTGGTGGATCCCTCGTCGCTTTACTCTCTGAAGGCCGCCACGCTGGCTTCCCTGGACAGGCTGGGAGAAAAGTCGGCCTCCAACATCATCAAAGGAATCGAAGGTTCTAAGTCGATGCCGTTTGAGCGGTTGTTGTTTGCGCTGGGTATACGTTTTGTGGGTGAAACGGTGGCGCGCAAGTTGGCCAGGGCCTTTGGTTCCATGGATGCGTTGGCGGCTGCAACGGTCGACGACCTGGTGAACGTGGATGATGTAGGAGTACGCATTGCCGAGAGTGTGGTGGATTATCTGGCGTCTCCCTCAAACAAGGCCTTGATTGAACGCTTGAGGGAGGCTGGTTTGAATCTGGCTGTCACGGAGACAGACAAGCCGCATAAATCGAACGTGCTTGATGGAAAGTCGATTGTTATAAGTGGCACATTTACAAAGTATTCAAGGGAACAATATAAAGAAATGATTGAAGCACATGGCGGAAAGAATGCTGCCGGGGTGACCGGCAAAACCAGTTTCATCCTGGCCGGTGACAATATGGGACCTGCCAAATTGGACAAGGCCAGATCCCTGGGGGTGGCGCTGGTCGATGAAGAGGCATTCCTGGCCATGTTGCCTAACGATTGACGACTATGAGCAACCTCATTATCAAGGCATTTATCCGGAAAGCGCGTAACCATCATCAGCGCGTAAAACGGTTCAGAACGTATCAGGAGGTGGAAAGGGTACTGGTGTTGTTCAACATCGAACACCTGGACGAGGCTCAGGCTTTAGTGAAAATCCTGGAGAAAGATGGCAAGCGGGTCAGGGCCTACAGCCTAGACAAGCGTAAGATAGATTATCAGTTTTTACCCCATGCCTTTCATATTTGGAACAAGGCTGATCTGACTGCCTTCTCTGTTCCGTTCAAAGATCAACTGGAGGAAGTGGCTGGTTTTAATGCTGATACCCTTCTTGACATGAGTCTCAATCCCCTTCCTTGGCAGCAGTTGCTTCATTTCCATACGGGGGCCGACTATAGAATTGGTTTTGATTGCCAGGATCCTTCTCACTTTGATTTACTCCTGGCTACGGGGCAGGAAAAGTCGCTCGCGTTTTTTTTAGACCAGCTGCTTTTTTACTTGAAAAGTATCCGAACCAGCTAGATTTTTCGTACTTTTGTCCACCGTTTTGGGCCCTGAGCCAGCATATTGCCAGGTGGGCCGGACACCCAATTTACACCCGACTAACAGCCGGACAACATGATACAGCCAAAACTGACAGGTATGGGAGTGGCGTTGATCACTCCCTTCAAGGATGACGATAGTGTCGATTATGCGGCCCTTGGGCGTCTTGTGGACTACCAGATAAAAAATGGCAGCGATTACCTGGTGGTACTTGGCACCACAGCGGAAACCGCTACCTTGACGTCTGCCGAAAAAAGAGAGGTCAGCCGTTTCATCATAGAGAAAGCCAACGGAAGGGTTCCCATCGTACTGGGGGTTGGTGGTAATTGTACCAGGGCTCTTATTGAGGAATTGGAAACCGGCGATTTTTCCGGAGTGAACGCCATTCTTTCGGTAACGCCTTACTACAACAAGCCTTCACAGGAGGGATTGTACCAGCATTACAGTGCGTTGGCCAGTCATACCAAGCTTCCCATCATCTTGTACAACGTACCAGGTAGGACGGGAGTCAACATGACAGCTGAGACCACCTTGAGGTTGGCCAGAGAATTTCAAAACATCATTGCCGTCAAGGAAGCTTCGGGAAATATCACCCAAGTGGATGAAATCATCAAACACAAACCCGCCAAATTTATGGTGATCTCGGGTGACGATGGCATAACATTTCCCTTGATGACATTGGGAGCTGACGGGGTTATTTCCGTCATCGGCAACGCCTTTCCCAAGGAATTCAGCCGTATGGTTCGGCTTGCCCGTTCGGGGGACTATGCCAACGCCCTGGAAATCCATCACCGCTTCACCGACCTGTTCAATCTGCTTTTTGTGGATGGCAATCCGGCCGGTGTCAAGTGTATGCTGCACGCCATGGGTTTTATTGAAAACAAACTGCGTCTGCCCCTGGTGCCCACGCGTATCACCACGTATGAGAAAATCCGGGCGGTGCTCAATGAGTTGAATATCAAGTACTGAGTATGAATATAGCTTACAGTTGGCTTCAATCGCTGCTGTCGTTTGATTTGTCGCCGGCCGAAACGGCTGTTGCTTTGACATCCATTGGTTTGGAAAACGGCCCTCTAGAAGAAGTCGAAACCATCAAAGGTGGTCTGGAAGGCCTGCTGATTGGTCAGGTGATAACCTGTGAACCGCATCCCAATTCCGATCATTTGCACCTGACCACGGTCGATGTGGGAACCGGTGAGTTGTTGCCCATCGTTTGTGGAGCTCCCAATGTGGCTGCCGGCCAAAAGGTAGTGGTGGCCACTGTCGGTACCAAACTGTATAGTGGTGAGGAGAGCTTTACCATCAAACGTTCGAAAATCCGGGGCGCCGAATCAATGGGTATGATTTGTGCCGAAGATGAAATCGGTCTTGGTACCAGCCACGACGGCATCATCGTACTGCCTGAAGACGCCCTCGTGGGGCAACCTGCCAGCGAATACTACGGCATCAGCAAGGAATTTGTATTGGAGGTGGATATTACGCCCAATAGGGCTGATGCGGCCTCACATTTTGGCGTTGTCAGGGATTTGGCCGCCTATTTGAGGCAAACAAATCCGGCGGTGAAGCTGGAACGCCCTTCTGTTGAGGCGTTTGCCGTTGACAACCACGACTATCCGGTAGCCGTAACGCTGGAAAATCCCGAAGCCTGTCTGCGCTATGCCGGAATTACCTTAACCAATGTGAAGGTGGCTGAGTCGCCTAAATGGCTCAAGGATCGCCTGTCGCTGATTGGCGTACGTCCTATCAACAA
>DOBD01000192.1 GCA_003506275.1 Bacteroidales bacterium
AGATGAGCTGCATGTCGCCGTATTCGATGCCGTTGTGGACCATCTTGACAAAATGTCCGGCGCCACCTTCACCAACCCAGTCGCAACAGGGCACCCCGTTATCTACCTTGGCAGCAATCGCCTGGAAAATTGGCTTGACAGCAGGCCATGCGTCCGGTGATCCACCGGGCATCATGGAGGGGCCATTCAAGGCGCCTTCTTCGCCACCGGAAACACCGGTGCCCACATAAAGGAGACCCTTGCTTTCCACGTAGTTGGTTCGTCGTATCGTATCTGGAAAATGAGAGTTACCCCCATCAATGATGATGTCGCCTTCTTCGAGGTGAGGGATGATTTGTTCGATGAAATCGTCCACCGGTTTGCCGGCTTTCACCAGCATCATCACCTTGCGGGGACGTTCGAGAGAAGCACATAATTCTGCGATGGAATGGGCGCCAATAAACTTTTTGCCGGCTCCACGACCAGCCAGAAAGTTGTCGACTTTTTCGACTGTCCTATTATACACAGCGACAGTAAAACCTTTGTTTTCCATGTTCAATACAAGGTTTTCGCCCATGACGGCTAAACCGATCAATCCAATGTCTGCTAGTTGTTTCATTTGTATTCGATTAGTGATTAGTCTTTTTGTTGTACTGTAAAGCCAAGTTGTTCCAGTTGCCCGATCACATCGACAGGCACCTTTGTGGCCTCAATGGTGTAAATGGGAAATTCACGCCGAAGCGGATAATCACCCCGTAGGGCTTCAAAACGATGCGGTGCGTTACGCAAATCGGCATCATCCTTCCTGATATCATAGGTAGACAGAATGGCTTGACCCACTAGTTCCTGCTTATTCAGCTGTTTTTCGTCACTTGATGAACCAATCAATGATAGGGTGGTCTGTTCTGGCACTTCAACGCCTTTCGCAGCCCAATCATCGATGCCCAAGTTAAAAAAACGGCTGAGGGCCTGTACACTCATGGAGGTCCCGTTGGCCTTCCCATCTTTGGAATAACCAGCTATGTGAGGGGTTGCCAAATCAACCAATGACAACAAGGTTGGATCCGGATGGGGCTCGTTTTCCCAACAATCCACGACCAAACCAGTCAATCGCTCTTGTCGTATGGCCTCAATCGCGGCATTGGTTTCCATTACTTCTCCCCGGCAGGCGTTAATCAGGATGGGTTTTCTGCTCAATCGCTTGAAGAAAGCCTCATCTGCCATGTGGTAGGTGGCATCTTCTCCCTGCAGGTTGAGTGGCACATGCAGCGTGATGATGTCGGCGTCAGACAGCACCGTTTCAAGGCTGCAGAATCCAGCCTCCCCTTCCACGCGGGCTCTGGGCGGGTCGTTGAGCAACACCTTCATGCCCAGGATGGAGGCCAGCCTGGCTACGTTGGATCCGACTTGCCCTACACCAACCACGCCCAGTGTTTTACCAGCCAGCGTCCACCCCTTTCTTTCAGCCATAACAAAAAGAACGGAGGCAATGTACTGCTCCACCGACTTGGCGTTACAGCCTGGTGCGTTGGTCCAGGTGATGCCGGCACGTTCGCAGTAGGCGGTATCAATATGGTCATACCCGATGGTGGCGGTTGCAATAAACGAAACACGGGAGCCCTTCAGCAACGATTCGTTGCAAATGGTTCGTGTCCGCGTAATCAGTGCGTCGGCATCCCTGACCACGTTGGGTGTCGTTGCCTTGCCAGGCAAATAGAGCACCTCTGCAAACGGTTCCAGTGCTCCCTCGATGTAGGGAATCTTATCGTCGATGATGACCTTCATGGGCGCGTTAGTGATTGAATCTATCTTTGAACGCCCACAAACCCAACGCCGGATTGGATATGAAGTAAATTTCCTCTCCGTCGGGCAAGGTGTTGTAACCGTCCTTAAGCTGTGTTGGATTATAACGTGCCGTCATCGCATCGATGTCGCCATACGTGAAGCCTACGCTTTCAATCTCAGCTTTTGTCAGATTTTCAGGGCCTTTGCCCGGGCAATAGGTCACACTGAATCGTCCTTCAGAGGAACCGTGAATGAGGTGAGCCGCTGCACTCAGGTTGTTGCGCAATTCTTCGTTTTCGTCACAAGCCTTGAGGGTGGCCGGTGTCCCGAAGTACCCGTATTTGCGGATAAGCCGGTCAATCTCCTTGTCTTCCCCGAATTCCTTGAGGGCAGGAGCCAACACAATCAGTTCGCCCTTGTCGGCAATGGCCATGCGCGTCCGGTAAATGGACTTGTTGCCCAGCCAGGTGCTTTTAAACTCAGTGGGATCCAAGTAAACGACGACTTTTTTCAGGGGCTGATCCAGCATGTCAAAATTGACCTGCAGGGCCAAAGCGGCCGCCTTGCTGAATACGTCCAGGTCGTCACCGATGTACAGTCCTCTGGTCTTAACCTTTCCGTCCGACTTGTCCAGCCCGACCACCGTCTGTACATACACAAAGGGTAGCTGGGTTGTGAAGTGGTCGGAGGCATAGTTGAAAATACGGCGAACAGGCGTATCGGCGTGCCCCATCATGCGTTCCATGCCGTAGGCAGCCCCCACAAAATGGCTCTTATTGATGCCTTCGACGCCTCCGGTGCCCACAAAGATATTCTTGTTGTAGTTGGCCATGCCCACCACTTCGTGCGGNNCGGCACCACCTGGCCAATCGACAGGATGAGATCAAACCCACCCTCCAACAATAGTTTGTTGACCTGCGCCGGCCAGGGAAAATCAACCGCACCACCCGAAACCTCTTTGACAAACGCTGCCGGTACCGTGCCTACGGTGACCACATCGTTGCGCCAGTCGTGGNNGGCATCTTACCGAACATATGGCTGATCTGCGAGGCGGTCATTGGGGTGTGCGTGCCGAGGGCAGGCAACACGTCGGTTAACGCCTCTCCATAATACTGCCAGGCGAATTCGGTCAATTCGCCGGCCCGACTGGGCAGACGGGTGTAATCGGGAGGAATGGCCAGCACGTTATGTCTGGCTCCCAACTTGTCAAGCGCCGCGTACAATCCTTTTTTCAGGTCGTCGGCGGTCAATTCAAGCGTGGGCGATCCTATTTCGTAGAAGATCATGGTTCATTCAATTATCGCTTGACACGCGCATTACCCTTCCAAACACTCCAGACCATATCCTCATCGGCCGGTTGGGCGTAGTCCGTGAGGAAGGTAGTAGCCAGGGCACCGGTGGCCCATCCGAACTGAGGCCATTTCACAGGCTCCCAGCCTTTGAGAATACCGTAGAGCAAACCACCGACAAAGCCGTCACCACCGCCGATACGATCAAGTACCGTGATTTTGCGGGGTTCGATGACTTCCCAGTTGTCACCCTCCAACATGATAGCGCCCCAGAGGTGCTCGTTGGCGCTGACTACCTGACGAAGCGTAGTGGCAAAAACGGAAGCGTTGGGGTAAGCCTTCTTTACCCTGCCTATCATGCCTTTGAAGCCTTCAATCTGAGATTCGATGCCTTTACCGCCGGCTTCAGGCCCTTCGATACCCAGGCATAGTTGGAAATCTTCTTCGTTTCCGATCAGAATGTCGGCTACGGAAGCGATTTCGGCAAAGCTGGCGCTAAGCTCCTTTTCCCTGCCTTTCCAGAATGTGGCTCTGTAATTCAAGTCGAAGGAAATACGGGAGCCGTGGCGTTTTGCTGCTCTGGCAATTTCCAGACAGAAGGTTGTCGTTTCGGGCGATAAAGCCGCAATCAGACCGGAGAGGTGAACAATTTGAACTCCTTCCTGCCCAAAAATACGTTCCAGGTCGAAATCATTGACGTTCAAGGTACGGCCAACTTCGCCGGCTCTGTCGTTTTGAACACGGGGGCCACGAGAGCCACAGCCGCTGTCGGCTATGTTAAACTGGTGACGATAGCCCCAGGGGCCACCTTGTGGCACTTCAGGCCCTTCAACGTCCATGAAGCGGCTCCTCAGATTGCTCTTGATAAACTGGGCGATGGGACTATCTTTGACAAAGGTAGTCAACACTTTCACCGGTAAACCCAGGAAAGAGGCGATACTGGCTACATTGGTCTCGGCACTGGTGGCCTGCATTTCAAACACGTTGCTGCTGTGTACGGGTTGTCCGTTGAGCGGCGTGATGCGTACACCCATGCTGGTGGGAACCAGCAGGGCGTAGCGGGCGTTATTCTTCAAAGTAATGCTCATGGTATGTAAGTGGTTATAAAACAGTCAATAAGGATTATACGCCGTAGAAGGCATCGAAACCGCCATCTACGATGGCTGTGGTACCGGTGACAAAGCTAGCCTCGTCGCTGGCCAGGTACACAACGGCAGCCAGCAATTCCTGAGGATCACCGAGGCGACGCATCGGGGTATTGTTGACAATGAGTTTACCACGTGGCGACAAATCACCTTCGGGGGTTGCCACTAGGAAGCGGTTCTGGTCGGTCAACAAGAAACCAGGGGTGAGCGCATTGACCCTGACCCCTTCGCCATACTTGGTGGCGAATTCAACAGCCAGCCATTGGGTCAGGTTCTTAACGGCAGCTTTGGCTGATCCATAACCCATGACCACGGTCAAGGGACGCTCGGCTGAAGCAGAAGAGATGTTGATGATGCTGCCTTTGCCTTGCTCACACATGGGTTCTGCAAATACCATCGTGCTGTACAGTGTTCCAAAGTAGTTCAACTCCATGACGGCGCGTACAGCGCTGACATCCAAGTCAAAAAAGCGTTGATCGGGTTGGATGCTCGCCTTGGGCATGTTGCCACCGGCACCGTTGATCAAAATGTCAATGTGTCCGTACTTGCTGAGAATCTTTTCCCTGACGGCCTTTAAGATGTCGAGGTTCAACACATCGGTTTCAAAAAAATCGGCCTGAAAGCCGGAAGCCAGGATCTCAGCCTTCAAGGCTTCTCCGCTTTCGGGATTGCGGTCAAGTATCATCACGGTTGCACCTTGCTTGGCCAACCCAGCACACATGGTGCGGCCCAAAATACCACTTCCGCCAGTGACGAGGGCCACTTTACCTGTCAAATCAAACATTGTATCACTATTTAGAGGTTAAACATGAGCGAATCATTGTGTTTCGTCCACTCAAAGGTAACGAATAAAACCATAAACCGACAGCGTCAAGGGGTGGCATTCGTTCAAAAAATGTCTACATACAGGCTGGTGAATTTCCATACGGCAAATTATCCACAAAAGCCTGCTTAAACGTCCACATACTACTGTGTACACAGGAAGAAGAAAAAGATCTTACTTAACCAGTGAAAAATCCAGTTGTTTGCGTTCAAGGTTGGCCCTGGTGACTTGAATGGTTACAGGTTGCCCCAATTGATAGCATTTGTGTTGCCTTCTGCCCTTTAGGCAATAACTCTTTTCATCGAACTCATAGAAATCATCGTCCAATTCCCGGATGGGTATCATACCCTCACACTTGTTTTCGTTGATTTCCACATACAGTCCCCATTCGGTGACGCCTGAAATGACGCCTTCGTAGGTATTGCCCACCCGTTCAGCCATGAATTCCACCATTTTGTACTTGATGGAAGCCCGCTCAGCCTGGGCGGCCAGTTGTTCCATCGCCGAACTGTGCTGGCACCATTCTTCATACGTATCCTGGGAGACACTTCGACCACCCGCCAGATAGCGGTCCAGCAGCCGGTGTACCAACATGTCCGGATAGCGGCGAATTGGAGAGGTGAAGTGAGTGTAGTAATCAAAGGCTAAGCCATAGTGTCCCTTATTCACCGTCGAATAGATCGCTTTTGCCATTGAGCGAATCGCTACGGTTTCAATGAGGTTCTCCTCGCTTTTACCCTGCACCTGATCCAACAGGTTGTTGATCGACTTGGCCACCTCCGTTTTACTGCCTGACGCCTTCATTTTGTACCCAAAGCGTTTGATAAACTGCATCAGGTCTTCCAACTTCTCGGCATCCGGCAGGTCATGTACCCGGTAGACAAAGGTCTTGGGGGCGCCGGACTGACCGATGTGGGTGGCGACGGTACGGTTGGCGAGCAACATGAATTCTTCGATCAATTGGTTGGATTGGGTGGCCGACTTGACATAGACACCGATGGGTTTGCCCTTTTCATCGATGTTGAATTTCATTTCCCAACGATCGAAGTTGATGGCGCCGGCTGCGAAACGTTTCTGGCGCAACTGTTTGGCAAACGCATTGAGTTGAAGTATTTCCTCCTTGAAATCGCCCTCGGCTCCGTCTATGACGTCCTGAACCTCCTCGTAGGCAAAACGGCGATCTGAATTAATCAAGGTGTGAACGATGCGGTATTTCTTGACCACAGCGTGGTTGTCCATTTCAAATATACAGGAATAACAGCACTTGTCCTCGTTGGGTCTGAGGGAACAAAGACCGTTGCTGAGTCGCTCGGGCAACATGGGTATGGTTCTGTCTACCAGATACACAGACGTGGCCCTTTTTTCTGCCTCCTTGTCAATGAGGCTCCCAGGTTTAACGTAGTAGGTCACGTCGGCAATGTGAACGCCCACTTCCCAGCGACCATTGGGTAATTTGCGTAGTGAAAGCGCATCATCGAAATCCTTGGCATCGTGGGGGTCGACTGTAAACGTCGCCACCTTCCTGAAATCTTCACGTCGGGCGACTTCTTCGGCCGGGATGGCTTCCGGGATGGTTTCAGCGGCTTTCTCAACGGCCTCGGGGTACCGGTATGGCAAACCGAACTCAGCCATGATGGCGTTCATTTCGGTATCGTTGTCTCCAACCTCGCCCAGAACATCGATGACTTCTCCTATGGGATTCTTGGAACGCTCAGGCCATTCCACAATACGTACCAAGGCCTTTTGCCCCGTTTTTCCTCCTTTGAGTTTGTCCTTGGGGATGAAGATGTCGTTGGCCAACCGTTTGCTGTCGGTAACGAGAAAAGCGTAGGATCGTTCCACCTCCAGCACCCCTACAAAGGTGGTCGTGGCATGTTCCAGGATAGCGACCACTTCTCCTTCCGGTTCACTGTAGGTCTTTTTCGCCGAGTGCAACACCCTGACCCGGTCGCCGTTCATGGCCTGCCTGGAGTTGCGTTCGGCAATGAAGATGGGATCACCCCCATCATCGGGCATCAGGTAGTTCTTACCATTGCGGCTGCGTTTGATCACGCCTTCCACATAAAGACCCCGTTCATTGAACTTGAACTTGCCTTTGCTAACTTCGATGAGGTGGTTTTGTACGGACAGTTCAGCCAGACATTCAGCCACCAGTACTTTCAACGCCTGCTTGGTCAATCCAAGGGCGTTAGACACTTGTTGATAATTATAGGACCTCCCCGTATCGTGGGCAAAAAAATCAAGGATGGCAACCAGGAGGTCTTTTTTTCTGATGCGGCTTTTGCTGGATGATTTCACGGCTGATGGGTTTAGTTTTGAAGATACTCTGTTCGAATACCTCAAATATACGGATTATTTTTCACCGTCAACCCCTCGTCACCATCCGTTTCAAACACGGACAAACGGTTAGGCCCTATACCGGTACAATGCCCTGAGCCTTCAACAACTCAAGACTCATTTCGCGCAATTTGTATTTCTGAATTTTACCACTGCCCGTCATGGGGAATTCGTCCACAAAGAAGATGTACTTGGGTATTTTGTGCCTGGCTATCTTGCCACGACAAAAATCGACCACTGCCTGTTCGTCCAAGCTGACGCCATCCTTCAAGACAATGAAAGCACCGACTTCCTCGCCGTACTTCTCAGACGCCACACCGACCACCTGCACATCCTTGACACCTTCAAGGTGATAGAGAAACTCTTCGACTTCACGGGGGTAAATATTTTCACCCCCCCGGATGATCATGTCTTTGATGCGTCCGGTGATGCGGTAATTACCGTCCGAGTCTCTGATGCCGATGTCACCCGAATGCAAAAAGCCGTTTTTATCGATGACTTCGGCCGTTGCCTGGGGATTATTGTAGTACCCCTTCATCACCAGGTAACCACGGCAGCAAATCTCTCCAGCCACGTTGTCAGGGCATTCCTCCCCTGTTTCGGGATTCAACACCACCACTTCGGTGAATTCGTAGGGTCTTCCCACCGTTTGGGTGCGTACCTCAAACGTATCCTCCAGGCGGGTTTGAGTCATGCCCGGCGAACTTTCAGTCAAACCATACACACTGGTGATGGTCATGAACATCTTCTCACTGACCCGCTTCATCAACTCTATGGGACAGAGAGCTCCAGCCATGATACCAGTACGAAGACTACTCATGTCGAACAAGTCGAACATGGGATGGTTCAATTCGGCAATAAACATGGTGGGTACTCCGTATAAGGCTGTACACCGTTCCTTATGAATGGATGCCAGGACCACGAGCGGATCAAAACGTTCCACCATTACTTGCGTACAACCGTGAGTAAGGCAGTTGGTCGTAGCCAATGTCACACCAAAGCAGTGGAACAGGGGCACACACACGCATAGTTTATCCTGATCGGTAAACTTCATGTGTTCACCCGTGAGAAAACCATTGTTGGCCAGATTGAAATGGGAGAGCATCACACCTTTGGGAAAACCTGTGGTTCCGGAGGTATATTGCATCATCATGACATCGTGGGGAAGAACAGTGCGTTTAACGGCTTCCAGGTCTGCCAAATCCATATGGCTACCCAACAACTGCAGTTCGGCCGTGCTATACATGCCCCTGTACTTTTCCTGGCCTATATACACCACATTGCGCATGCGCGGGAATCGTTCGCTCTTCAATTGACCCCTTTGGCAGTCTTTCAATTCGGGCAACATCTCGTACACCATTTGAACGTAGTTGGAATCCCAGGTGCCGTCGGTGATGCAGAGGGTGTGCATATCGGAGTTTCCCACCAGATATTCGAGTTCGTGCTGCTTGTAGTTGGTGTTGACAGTTACAAAGACAGCCCCAATCTTGGCGCAGGCGTACATATAGGTCAGCCATTCCGGAACGTTCTGTGCCCAGATGCCTACATGGTCTCCTTTTTTGACTCCAATGGCCATAAATCCGAGCGCAGCTTCGTCGACCCGCTTGTTGAAGGCTTTCCAGGTGAAGCGCAAATCTCTGTCGGAATAAACAATGTATTCCTTGTCGGGGGTAACGGTGGCCCAGTGTTCCAGCCAGTCGCC
>DOBD01000107.1:0-1988 GCA_003506275.1 Bacteroidales bacterium
TGCCTATGAAGCAACTGCCAAGCCAACTATACCGTTAGAATAAGCCTTGTTGCGCAATCAGACCTTGATTGTTTGAATGGGCGGGCCTACCTTGCGTCCATGAGATTCCTACTGTCACTATGCCTCTGCTTGATGCAGGGAGGGTTTTACCTGAGCGCGCAGTCCCTGCGGTTGGCTTTCTATAACGTTGAAAATTTCTTCGATTGTGAGGACGACAGTCTCACGGCCGATGAAGAATTCCTGCCCGGTGGGTTGAGAGGCTGGACGCCGACCCGTTTCTGGCAAAAAGCCGGTCATATCAGTCGGGTAATGGCCTACCTGAAATTTCCGGCTCTGGTCGGTTTGGCAGAAGTGGAAAACGAGGCCTGTTTGAGTCGGCTTACCCGTGCCTCACCCTTGAAACAGGCCGGTTACACCTTTATTCACAGGGAGTCTCCCGATCCCAGGGGGATAGATGTGGCGTTGTTGTACAATCCTTATTTGTTTCAACCCCTGCACGATACTGTTCTGGTGGCCAGGTTTGACGGCCAGCCCACCAAGCGCAGCCGCGATGTGTTGGTGGTCAAAGGCTATTTGTATGGGGTGGATACCTTGCATGTATTGGTGTGTCATTTGCCCTCCCGGCTGGGGGGAGAGAAGGCTACGAGTCCCTTGCGTTGTCAAGTGGCCAGGACTATGCGTGTTTATGTGGACAGCCTGCTCACGATCAACCCTCAGGCAATGGTCTTGATCATGGGCGATTTCAATGACGAAGCCGACAGTCCATCCCTGGCAGTAGAGTTAGGAAGGGAGTCTTCTTTATCCAACCTGACGTTGTTGATGCGTGATCAAGGCATCAAGGGTACCCACAAACACCAGTCCGACTGGGCTTTTCTGGATCACATCCTGGTCAGTCCGGCCCTCTTGGAGCGGCTTGATACGGTGGTGGTGGCCGATCCACCCTTCCTGCTGCAGACCGATAAGACCTGGTTGGGCATCAAGCCTTTTCGTACGTATCACGGCATGGTGTGGCAGGGCGGGTACAGCGACCACTTGCCTCTCTATCTCGATGTGAAGTCCACGCCTTGATGTCCTGTCATTTTCTGTGGTTTGTCGCCTTTCAGGTTTGGCAGAGCAGGGGCTTTTTTGTATTTTTGCGCCGCTAAACGGATACTCAAACCCATCACTATGTTCGAAAATCTAAGCGACAGGCTGGAACGCTCCTTTCAATTGCTCAAAGGTCAAGGAAAAATCACCGAGATCAATGTGGCAGAAACCCTCAAGGATGTACGCAAAGCCTTACTCGACGCCGACGTCAACTACAAGATAGCTAAGCAATTCACCGAAGATATCAAGCAAAAGGCCCTCGGTCAGGACGTGCTCAAATCGGTAAAGCCCAAGGAAATGATGGTCAAGATCGTTCACGACGAATTGACCACCCTGATGGGCGGGGAACAAGCCGACATCAATCTGAAGGGCAATCCGGTGGTCATCCTTATGTCAGGGTTGCAGGGTTCGGGTAAAACCACCTTCTCCGGCAAGCTGGCCAACATGCTGCGTACCAAGCGGGGCAAACATCCTTTGTTGGTCGCCTGCGACGTATACCGACCCGCTGCCATCGAGCAGTTGCGGGTGTTGGGTGAACAGATAGGGGTACCTGTCTATATGGAGCCCGACAACAAGCAACCCGTAGAGATAGCCAAAAACGCTGTCACCTTTGCCAAGAAACAGGGGTTGGATCTGGTGATCATCGATACGGCCGGCCGCCTGGCCGTTGACGAAGTCATGATGACGGAAATCGCCGCTGTCAAGAAAGCCGTCAACCCGCACGAAATCCTGTTTGTGGTCGACGCCATGACCGGTCAGGACGCCGTCAATACGGCCAAGGAATTCAACGACCGCCTGGACTTCGACGGCGTGGTGCTGACCAAACTCGACGGTGACACCCGCGGTGGGGCTGCCTTGTCTATTCGAACGGTGGTCAACAAGCCCATCAAGTTTATCGGTAC
>DOBD01000107.1:2060-2296 GCA_003506275.1 Bacteroidales bacterium
GCCAAAAACCAGTTTGACTTCAACGATTTTGTCAGCCAGATTGCCCAGATCAAAAAAATGGGTAACATCAAAGACCTGGTCTCCATGATCCCCGGCGCCGGCAAGGCCATCAAGGATATGGATATCGACGACGATGCGTTCAAGGGTGTGGAGGCCATTATCGGTTCCATGACGCCCTCCGAACGCAGCAACCCCGATATCATCAACGCCAGCCGCCGCCAACGCATTGCCAAAGG
>DOBD01000107.1:2428-2665 GCA_003506275.1 Bacteroidales bacterium
TAGCATCCCTTAGCACCTCTCTCTAACACTAACGACATAACTATACTCAATGAATCTAATTGATGGTAAAGCGGTCTCCGCCGCTGTAAAACAGGAAATCGCCGCCGAAGTCAGCCGTATGGTGGCTGCCGGAGAAAAAAGACCTCACCTGGCTGCCATTCTGGTGGGCCATGACGGTGGGAGTGAGGCCTATGTCGCCGGCAAGGTCAAGGACTGTGAAGACTGTGGATTTACCTC
>DOBD01000229.1:0-3926 GCA_003506275.1 Bacteroidales bacterium
GACAAAGCTGTCAAGCCAGCGTCTGTCGTGGGGGCCTCCAAACGCCTGGCTGAATGGTATGTACAATCTGTGGCTGCCAAAATGAACAAGCAGCAGGATATACGCATTCTCATAACCCGTTTTGGTAATGTGTTGGGTTCGAATGGTTCCGTCATCACCCGTTTCAGGAAACAAATTGAGGATGGAGGCCCTGTTACCGTGGCCCATCCTGATATGACCCGCTACTTCATGACCATACCGGAAGCTACCCGTTTGGTCTTGGAAGCCGCCTCTTTTGGTGAAAACGGAGGCGTATACGTGTTTGAAATGGGGCAACCCATCCGCATCGCTGAGTTGGCCAGAAAAATGATAGAATTAGCCGGTTACACGCCAGATAAGGATATCGCCATCACATATTGCGGCATGCAACCTGGTGAAAAAATGGTTGAGCAGCAAACGTCAGACGGCGAGGAGCCACTGTCCACTGAACACGACTATATTAAGACAACTCACTTCGTACATCATCAATATGAAGAGGTCGCCACCATGGTGGATCAGGTTGTGGCCTTATCGGAAACCGTCCAAATTGAGGCGGTCATCACCTTGCTTAAACAACTCATACCCGATTTCAAACCTTCGTCCACCCACAAACGATTAGTCAACGTGTAGGTTTACTTTCTACTTCGCGGTGCATTTATTCATTAAACAGCTATTACTATGGCAAAAACAGCATTGATTACCGGTATCACCGGCCAGGATGGCGCTTATCTGGCAGAATACCTCATAAAAAAGGGTTATGTGGTACATGGCATCAAACGTCGCTCCTCCATGTTCAATACGGATCGCATCGACCATTTGTACCAGGCACCTTGGGAAAAAAACCGCAACATGATTCTCCATTACGGGGATTTGACGGACAGCATGAACCTGACCCGCATCATTGGTGAGGTGAAACCCGACGAGATTTACAACCTGGCTGCCATGAGTCATGTCAAGGTCAGTTTTGATACCCCTGAGTACACGGCCAACGCTGATGGACTGGGAACGCTTCGCATCCTGGAAGCTGTCCGTTTGCTGGATCTCACCCAAAAGACACGCATTTATCAGGCTTCCACCTCCGAGTTATATGGGCTGGTTCAGGAAGTGCCCCAGAAAGAAACGACGCCTTTTTATCCACGCAGTCCCTATGCTGTGGCTAAGTTGTATGCTTATTGGATTACGGTGAATTACAGGGAAGCCTATGGCATGCACGCCAGCAATGGTATCTTGTTCAACCACGAATCGCCGCTCAGGGGTGAAACCTTTGTCACCCGTAAAGTGACCAGGGCTGTTTCCCGCATTGCCCTGGGGATGCAAGACAGTGTGTTCATGGGTAATTTGTCATCAAAGCGCGATTGGGGACATGCCAAAGACTACATCAAGGCCATGTACCTGATTCTTCAACAAGACCAACCTGATGATTATGTCATTGCTACAGGTGTCACGACCACTATTCGTGATTTTATTGCCTTGGCTTTCAAGGAAGTAGGTGTTACTATCAACTTCGAAGGCGATGGTGTCGATGAAAAGGGTCATGTGGTCGATGTGGATCAAGCTATGTTTGCCGCAACGGTGGGCAGCGAGTACCTCGAAGCGTTTACCAAACGAATCGGACAAACGGTGATCGGCGTAGATCCAGCCTATTTCAGGCCAACAGAAGTGGAACTCCTCATTGGAGATGCCACCAAAGCCAGAACCAAGTTGAACTGGGAGCCTCAATACGACCTTGAAGCCCTGTGCAGCGACATGATGCGCAGCGACATCAAGTTGATGAAAAAGGAAACGTACCTGAGAGAGGGAGGCTACCGTATCATGAATTACTTCGAATAAACCATGGACAAACAAGCCCGCATCTATGTGGCCGGCCACCTGGGATTGGTGGGGTCGGCCATCCTAGCCAATTTGAAAGCCAAGGGGTACTCCAATTTTATCCTTCGGAGCCTCCAGGAACTGGATTTGACCAGACAGGAAGCCGTGGAGGCCTTTTTTGAAGCTGAACGTCCTGAATACGTCTTTTTAGCTGCAGCCCATGTGGGTGGCATCATTGCCAACAATACCTACAGGGCAGACTTCATTTACGTGAATCTGCAGATTCAGAACAACATCATTCACAACGCCTGGAAATACGGGGTTAAAAAACTCCTTTTCCTGGGAAGCACCTGCATTTACCCCAGGGAGGCTCCTCAACCCATGCCTGAGGACTGTTTGTTGACAGGTCCCCTTGAATACACCAATGAGCCCTATGCCATCGCCAAGATAGCCGGTCTCAAGTTGTGTGAAAGTTATAATCTTCAGTACGGAACGAATTTCATCGCCGTCATGCCCACCAACCTGTACGGTCCCAACGATAACTTCAACCTGGAAAAAAGCCACGTGTTGCCAGCCCTTATCCGTAAGGCCCATCTGGGAAAATGCCTGATGGACGGTGACGAAGCTGCCTTACGGGCTGATTTCGATCGTTATCCGGTAGAGGGTGTCGATGGAAAGGCTCCTTTGGAACAGATCATGGCTACGTTGGCCAAGTACGGTGTTGCGCAAGAATCCGTGGAAATCTGGGGCACCGGCAGCCCAACCCGCGAGTTCCTTTGGAGTGAAGAAATGGCTGATGCCTGTGTCTATGTTATGGAACGGGTGGATTTCAAGGATTTGAAAGGGGAGGGGCCCGAATTTAGAAATTGCCATCTCAACATTGGGACGGGTAAGGAAGTCAGCATCAAGGAATTGGCAACGTTGGTGGCCGACACTGTCGGTTACAAAGGTGTCTTGCGTTTTGACGCGACCAAACCCGACGGCACCTTGCGAAAGATGACCAATCCTACCAGGTTACACAAACTTGGTTGGCATCACCGCATCGAAATTGACGAAGGCATAGCCAAACTCTACAACTGGTACCTGAGTCGCTGATTTTTTCTATCTTTGTTTTTGAACCAATAATCATGCCATGAAGGGAATTATTTTAGCAGGCGGAAGCGCCACCCGGTTGTTTCCGTTATCCAAGGCCATTTCCAAACAAATCATGCCCGTCTATGACAAGCCCATGATTTATTATCCGTTGTCTACCTTGATGTTGGCCGGCATAAAGGAAGTATTGGTCATCTCCACCCCCAGAGACCTTCCTATGTTCAGGGAACTACTGGGAGACGGATCATCCTTGGGTATGCGGTTTGAATACAAGATCCAGGACGTGCCCAACGGATTGGCACAAGCTTTTGTGCTGGGGGCTGACTTTCTGAATGGAGAGCCAGGCTGCCTCATACTGGGCGACAATTTGTTTTACGGGCAAGGCTTCTCGACCATNNCCGCCATAAATAAGGGCGCCTGCATTTTCGGATATTACGTTAAGGACCCCAGAGCATACGGTGTGGTTGAGTTTGATGCCGCCGGTAAGGTGATGTCCCTGGAAGAAAAGCCAGTCCAACCCAAGTCGCATTATGCGGTTCCAGGCTTGTATTTTTACGATGCCACCGTCACCGAAAAGGCCGCTGCATTAAAACCTTCAGCAAGGGGTGAATTNNGGAGGAAGGATTGCTGAGTGTAGAACTCTTCGGTCGTGGCTTTGCCTGGTTGGATACGGGTAATTGCGATAGTCTGCTGGAAGCTTCCAACTTTGTGGCTACCATCCAAAACCGCCAAGGTTTTTATGTATCGTGTATTGAAGAAATTNNGAAATTGCCTGGCGCAACGGTTGGATCGATAGCCGCCAACTGGCTGCTTTGGGTGAAAAGTTGAACAAAACAGCTTACGGACAATACTTGTTGTCCTTGCTGGATGAATAATCGCATGCCATCATCATGAAAAGAACGTACTTAGTTACCGGAGGTGCCGGTTTTATCGGGGCCAATTATGTGAAATACCTGTTGTCACAGTATGACGACGTTGACCTCATCATCCTGGATGCCTTGACCTAT
>DOBD01000229.1:3978-4153 GCA_003506275.1 Bacteroidales bacterium
AAAGTCACGTGGACCGTAGCATCGTCAACCCTCGCTTGTTTTTGGAAACCAACATCATGGGTACTCAAAACCTGATGGACGTAGCCAGGCAGTTTTGGGTCACGGGCAAGGATGACCACGGATATCCCACCTGGAAGGAAGGCGTTCGCTATCACCAGGTATCGACCGATGAAGT
>DOBD01000043.1 GCA_003506275.1 Bacteroidales bacterium
CCCTCAATGTAGAGGTTTTCGGTGGTATCCCAGTTTTTGCTTTCTTCTTTGGCCGGACGGAGCGTTTTGCGGATGGGTTTGTTGCCTTCCAGGATGGATTGCTTTTTGCCCACCCAGGTGAATTCATNNTTGATGGCCTTCTTTAATGTGCCGTCGGCATTCTTGGTTTCCGTCACAGCCGAAGGGAAGAGTTCGGCCAGTCGGTCAATATTTTGTTGGGTCAAATCGGGGGTTTCCTGGGGTAGTTTTTCCATAGTGTTGAGCATGTCTTTTCTCATTTAAATATTTTCAAGTGCCGTTGAACTTCTCTGTCCACCTGCTCGAATGCCGGTAAGTTCTTTATTTGGTCCTTCATGGATTTTTCCCAACGAGCTTCGTATTGAGGTCTTCGCTGGTTAAGTCTCTCAATAAAATCATGACTGTTCAATCCTTTCTGTTTGCACTTTGTGTCAAACTCTTGCATGTAATAGGCGATTTCCATCTCGTGGATCTCCAACAGATACCAAATATCGTAATAATCNNATCACGGGCTTGCATGCGCTGCATAACCGATCGCATTTTTTCGATGAGAACTTCTTCCAGTGGATAACAACTCAAACTAAAGGGTTCGAGGTCTGAATATTCTTCAAATGAAGTAGTAATAACAGGTTCAAATACAACCAACTCTGATTTTGATATATCTACCTTCACCCTTTTGTTGTTGCCCTGTCCACCTAAGGGGCCAACGTATCCAATGTAAAAATTGAAGCCTCCATCTTCGTGCTCGTTGCCGTCTTGAATCTCTAATGGTACATTTGCCTCTTCCCTTATGAATTCAAACACCTCTGCAAACCATTGAAAAATATAGTCGTTGGTAATTTCTGTATTTCTTATTGTAAAATCCAGATCTTCCGAGAAGCGGTAATCTTCGAAATAAAACTTTTTCAAGACTGTCCCACCCTTGAATATCAAGTGCTTTGACAGCTTCTCATGTTGAGAAACGCCTTTCAATATCCAGCTAAGGATGTAGTCCTTTTCAATCTGCTGGTCTCGCACACCTACCACAGTAGCTTTTTTCTGGATCTCACCCGGTCTAATCATGAATAAATGGCAGATTTGATGGTTTCGATGTCAATGTTTACTTGTACTTGCCACCGACTAAGCAATTTTCCGGTAGCAGGCAATTCGGTGTCCAGAACCACATACGATGGTTTTATGCGTGCATGAAGTTGTTCAACTATGTCTGTTTCTATGGTCAAGGTCTCTACTAAAAAGCCGAGTCGTTTCATGACCGCCTGGCTTTTGAAGCGTATCGCATAATCCAATAAGGTGGCGTATCTGAGTGTGTTTCTAGTTTGATAAATTGCCTTTGCTATTTCCACAATACCCCCTGCATAATCGGGTTTAAACAGGCAATCGATGATGGTTTTCTCCAGATCGGAGCATGTTGCTTTGTGAAAGTTGTCAACCCAAATGGACTTCGCACCAAAAAAATGGTCTTCGTTGTGGTATATGAATTGAAAGGGTACATTTTTGATGTTGATAACCGTAGGTCGAATTTGTTTGGCAACGACGATTTGCTCCTTCAATGAAGGTTGTGTAATAAGGTTGTGCATCTGCAGGGCAGAATAATAGCCGATGTAATGGTTGGCATCGCCAACCAGGTGTTTGGCTATAAGATGCCAGTCAGGCATAAAGGTGGCGGGATCTGATTCGTACGGTATAAGGTGATAAACCCCTTCCTTAAGTCGCATTAAAAGACCCCTTTTGGTCATATCGCTCAGTAGCTCCCTGACCGTTCCCTGTTTGGCATCAGGAATGGCTTTGTAGGCTTCGTTGTAGGTAAAACAACGAACCTCGCGCTGGTTAAAGTAGCTCAATAGCCGGTTGGACTGCGTTGATATGTTCTTATTTCGCATAGTAAAATCATCAGCTTATAGCTGACTGCAATGATACAAATAATATCTATTATTCTCTAATTTCCTGTTCTCTTTTCAACGACTTTATTTCACTTGCAATTTTTAGTTGAATGTTAAACTGTTTTTCGTTTCGCATTTTTTTCTCCAGTTCGGCAATTTTCTTTTGGATGCGTACGGCCTCTTGAGTCTTTATGACGGTTTCTTTCAAGGAGGTGCCTTCCTTTTTAAAGAGTGTATTACCTGCAATCTGCAGTACAAACTGTTCGTACACCTGATCCAAACTTATCCCTTTGATTTCCAGTGAGAAATCAGACTCAGACATCCACGAGGTTTGGTAGGTTTCGATGATTTTCCAGGAGTTCTGAGTGGTGCACTCCTTGTAATGAATCAGCAGTTGATACTGGTATTGGTGTTTAAGAATAAAAACCAACGGGCGTGGAATGGTTTTCTCGATGATTTCCAACAGGGCTGCGTGGTAATCGAGTCGCTTCAGATTTACCTGAATAACATCGATTTGCTGAATGCTCTTCCCTGCTGTTACGTTTAGGGTGGCTGGAGACAACATGTAGAGCCAGACGATGCTCTCGACGTCTTCCACAAAGGCTCGCTTGAGTTCGGGTGTCAGCGTCAGGTTCTGGTAAAACAGTTCCTTAGGAATGCGCTTCCCAATGCTGGTCGATGTAGGAAACGGAATCATGGCTTATCGAACAACTAAAAAACAAATCAATTCAAAATCGTCCAAGCCGGTTATCCGGTTTATTACAGAGGTGGTTTCGGAAGCGGTGAAGAAGCTTTGCAGGTCTTTTTCTTCCTTAACGTGTACAATGGAAGCAATGGCTTTTTCTAACAGGTGGGAATAGTGATCCATCCGTTTACCGTCGTGGGTTTCCCTGTTGAATGTGCGGCAAAGCGACAAAACGGGTTCGGTCTGTCCTTTACATAAATAGCGCATCAGGTCAAGCGTCTTTTTGGGCGATATATGGTTGCAAACGATGTCCTCGTTCTCGGCAATGAAAACCATGTAGTAGGGGTGCAGGCGGTTTTGGTTGTCTATGTTCAGTGTCCGATTAACGTTTCTCAGCACATAAAAGACACCTTTGGGTGTATCAGCGCCTTTAGATGGCACCACGGCGTGCAAACCGTAAGGCGAATGCGCCACGTCGGGGTGCGTCTTCATATATTCCAGGAGGTCAAGCCTGAACTCGTTCAAGCCAAGATCCATGATGGTGATGCCGCTGGACATATCTTCGAGATCCACTACTTCGTTCATTAGCCGATGCAATTGCTGTTTTCGGTATTCCAGGTCACCTTTTTCTTCGTCAGAAATGGGATTATCATCGCCGGTAGCCGAGAGGATGGAAATCTTCATGCGGGTTTCTACTCTGGCTTTCAGATTGATGTAATCGTCAAGTGATAGGTCCGGCCAGAAATTCACCAGTTGAATCATCGCGTTCTGACTGCCAATGCGATCGATGCGCCCAAACCGTTGGATGATGCGGACGGGGTTCCAATGAATGTCATAATTGATGAGGTAGTCACAATCCTGCAGATTCTGTCCTTCTGATATGCAATCGGTGGCAATCAGCACATCGATATCGGCAGCGTGTTTATAGCCAACGAGTAGTTCCCGCTGTTTGGAGATGGGTGAAAAACAGGACAGCACGGTGTTCATATCGCCTTTCAGCTTGGGACACGTTGACCGGCCATCGATGGAGCCAGTTATCAGCGCTGTGTTCAATCCATAGTGTTCCTTAACGAATGCGCTCACGTGCTCGTAGAGATAGGCGGCAGTATCCGAAAAGGCAGTGAAAATCAACACTTTCTTGTTGTTTTCATTGATAGGATGTTCGATTTTTTCGGCCACGGTTGCCAGTAAGGTTTGGAGCTTTAAATCATCTTCAGGAGCAATCTCATCGATAAATTCCAGGAGCTGCCTCAGGCAGTTGCTGTCAGAACGAAGCTCTTCCAACCACGATAAGGTGTCCATGTCGGACAGCGCAATGCGACTCTTTTTACCCACAAAGAGGTCGGTGTTTTGATCATCCCATTCAAGGTCGCTTTCGTCCACCAGACTATCAAGATCGACGGCCGTCATCTGATGTTCCTCTACCGTGAGGATGGTCCGGTCGATCATCGTTTTAATTTTTTGAACGGTGAGGCGAAACGAGTGAACAGAACTTTCCAACCGCTTCAAGAGGTTGATGTTCATTAGGCGCTGAATGCCCCTTTCTCTTCCCGTTTGCATGTAAAAGCCCTTGCTGGCATCGATTGTTTCTGCTTCGTACTGGTCTCGTTTGCTGGGGTGTATGAACAAAGACGGCGTGTAAATGCTCAGGTTGAGTTTGTTTAACCACTCATAAATTTCATTGAAGTTGATGGCTCCCTCTTTCTCAGTGAGTTTACGGCGGATGGATATGGGCTTCAATCGGTCTGGGAATCGCCCAATGGCCTCTGTGTTGTAATACTTTTCTATGTGTTTCCTGGATCTGGCTATGGTAATGCTGTCCAAAACCTCAAAGAAGTCAAAGTCGAGCAGCTCCAGTAAGCTATCGGTGGTCCTTTCTTTGTTTTCGTATTTGCTCCACTTGTTGAAGGCGATTTGTGCCTGGCGGAATATATCGTCAATACTGCGGTGCGTGTTTAGAAGCTCATCAATTTTCTCGGACTCTCCTTCGTAGGCCAGTGCAATTTGGTTGCGTAAATCGATGAATCGGTTGTTGACCGGTGTTGCCGAGAGCATGAGAACTTTGGTTCTGACACCGGAACGAATCACCTTATTCAACAAGCGGAGGTAACGGTTCTCTCTTTTATCTTCGTCCTCGCCATAGGTCATACCTCCGTTGCGAAAGTTGTGGCTTTCGTCAATCACGATCAAATCGTAGTTGCCCCAATTGAGCCTGTCCAAAGGTAGCCCGTTGGAGGTACCGTTGTCGCGTGAGAGGTCCGTGTGATACAAAACGTCGTACCTCAATCGATCTTTTATAATGGGGTTGTTGGTAAGATTGGCTCTGTACGTCATCCAATTGTCACCAAGTTTCTTTGGGCATAACACGAGCACCGATTTGTTGCGATTTTCGTAGTACTTGATCACCGCTAATGCCGTGTAGGTCTTACCCAAACCAACGCTGTCGGCAAGGATGCAACCGTTGTACTTCTCCAGTTTGTTGATGATGGCCAAGGCTGCATCTTGCTGGAAGTTGTAGAGTTTGTTCCAGATTTCCGATGATTTGAAGCCAGTGGCCACATTGGGCATCACATCTTCCGAGAGGTCTTCAAGAAACTCATTGAATACTGTGAATAACGCCATGAAATAGACAAAGTCGGGCGCATTTTCTTTGTACACATTGGCGATGCTGTCCATCACCTGTTCGGTGACGTCGGTGAGCTTGTCTTTGTCGTTCCAGATTTCATTGAATGCATCCAGGTATTGTTGGCTTTCTGGAGTTTCAATGCGATGAACGAAATTGTAGAGATTGTTTCCGCGTTCGCAGCCCAGGTCGACAGTGGTAAAGCCGTTAATCGGCGTATAGGTGTGCGACGCTTCGCCTTCGACTTGTACAAAGCCGGTCATAATTTCGTGCGATATGTTGGTTTTGAACGTAACCTTTTCGCGTATCCAATCGGCACATTCTTTGGCAATGGATTTCTGGGATAATTCGTTGCGCAACTTCAACTCAAACTCCGTGCCGTATAGACTCCGTTCCCGCTGTAGTTGCGGTATATAAAACTCCCGTTTTTCTTTAGGCAGGTTTTCCTTGACAAAAGTAGGAGCTGTAAAAATGAACCGCAATTCAGATACGTCAAGCAATTGCGCTTTAAGTTCTTCAAACGCATAAATTGAGAAACAAGCTGCAGCAATGGAGACTCGGCTTCCTTTCCGGAGGGTTTTTGTTAGGTCATCCTTTACTTTTCGGCTGACATTATCAAACAGCGGCATTACGGTGTTTTTCTATGGTTGTGTTGCAAACCCTACAAATGTATAAAATTACCGAATACTGATGGTGTTTTTTTGTATTTCTTTGATGCTTTCGCTACAGTAGCGCACCTCAGGCGGGGGCGGGATCGAGGGTTTAAGCAAATGGTATAGACAGGTCGTAAAGAGGGCCAAGGGATGGCAGCCCCCCAAGGGGGGATGCCATCCCCTGAACCTGCTAGAGGCTTAGAAGGTAATTGGTGACGTTGGTTTCGATGCGTTGGGTGAGGTTGGTGGGGTCGGCTTTGACGAAGGGTTCGCCGACGATTTTCTCGTACAGTTCGATGTAGCGGTCGGAGACACTGAGGCAGTACTCAGGACTCATGTAGGGTACTTGTTGACCATCTTTGCCCTGGAAGCCGTTTTCTATAAGCCACTGGCGCACAAACTCCTTGGACAGTTGGCGTTGAGGCTCGTTGTTGGCCAGTTTTTCGGTGTAACCTTCCAGGTAGAAGTAGCGGGAAGAGTCGGGCGTATGGATTTCGTCC
>DOBD01000157.1 GCA_003506275.1 Bacteroidales bacterium
AGGTGCATGGCATGGATTATTACAAGTTTCACGACCCGCTGGACGTGCGCGAGGCATTGGCCAGGCTGGGGTATGCGCCTGAAGCTATTACCGACGTGGTGCTGAGTCACTTGCACTTCGACCATTGCGGGGGTGCCGCCGTGGAAACCGCCCCCGGGCATTGGGCGCCCACTTTCCCTAATGCAACATACTGGGCCGGCAAGCAACAACGAACGCTCACCTTCAACCCATCCCGTTGGGAGGCTGATTCCTACGCACCGGCCGTGGTCGCCGCCCTGGAGGGGGCCGGTTGCCTGCGTCTGATTGACGCTGATACCGAATTGTTTCCCGGACTCAAGGTCGAATTGTACCAGGGGCACACCGACGATCAATTGGTGTCCTTCATTGAGACCCCGTTGGGTTGCTTGGTGTACGCCGGTGATGTGATTCCCATGACGNNTGCATCGCCGCCGTTGACAACGCCGCCGTGGTGGCTGTCGACGAGAAGCTCCGCCTGCTCCACCGCATCGTTGAAAAGGATGGCATCCTTTTTTTCTTTCACGACGCCGTGACCAAGGCCGTGCGGCTCCGGCGCTCCGGTGAACGCGTCCTGTTGGGGGCTCCCGTTGAGTTATGATTTTCTCTCTCAAAAAAGAGTATATGGCAAAAAACAGAAACATGCAAATCCGCAACAGTACCGCTGAATTCCTTATTTTCACCAATCAAGCAAAGGAGGAAGGCATAGAAGTGCGTGTGCAAGATGAAACTATCTGGCTCAGCCAAAAACTGATGGCAGTATTATTTGATTGTTCGACGGATAATATATCGCTGCATCTTAAAAACATATTCAAGGAAAACGAACTGGAGGAACGTTCAGTTACCGAGGATTTCTCGGTAACTGCGTCTGACGGAAAATCCTATAGAACAAAGCATTATAATTTAGATGCAATTATCGCTGTCGGTTATCGTGTTAATTCAAAAAGGGCAACAGCCTTCAGGCAGTGGGCAACATCCGTTTTGCGTGATTATGCCATTCGGGGTTATGTTATTGACAAAAAGCGCATGGAGAACGGAACGTTTCTCGGCGAGGATTATTTTGAAAACTTGCTTGCCGAAATCCGCGAAATTCGTTTGAGTGAACGCCGTTTCTACCAAAAGATAACGGATATATATGCCACTGCCATGGATTACAATAAGGATGCGGTACTCACGAAAGATTTTTTTGCCAAAGTCCAAAACAAACTGCATTACGCTGTTCATGGTCATACTGCCGCCGAATTAATTGCATCAAGGGCAAACGCAGCGAAAGAACACATGGGTTTGACAACATGGGAAAAAGCCCCCGACGGAAAAATTTTTAAAACGGACGTCTCCGTTGCAAAGAATTACCTGACAGCAAACGAATTGGACTCGTTGGGACGCATTGTTAGCGCGTATCTGGATTTGGCCGAGGATCGGGCTAGGAGACNNGATTGGGCAAAACGTCTTAATAAATTTTTAGAAGCTGACGAGCGTGAAGTGTTACAAAACAGCGGAAAGATAACTGCTGTGTGGGCAAAAGAATTTGCCGAAAGCGAATTTGAGAAATTCCGTATTGTACAAGATCGCCTGTTTGAATCCGATTTTGATAAAGAAATAAAGTGTTTGGAAGGGGAACGAAAAAAATGTTTGAACAGTAAGAAAGACAGATTATAGGTACGTGCTCCAACCTTGTTATATGAGACGTTAAGTTCCCAGGGTGATTTAATCATAAAAACAGCCTAAGGTTAAATTTTTTGATGCGTTTTTGTAGCGTATTCTTCCCGTTGAACGTCTATCCAAAAACGATCAATCGAACCGTCATGATCAGAAAAAGTCTGCTGTTGGGGTTATTGGTGTTAATGGGTACAGGCTCTTCCTATTACTACTCGTACACACCCCTTTTAATGGACAGGGCTGAACTCGAATCATCCCTGGCAATGGTCAATGGTGCCATGCCCATCGTCAATCCCGGAAAACTATGCCTATATGGATCTTGGGTTTTATTGGTGGAACGATATGGCGGCATCCACTTCATTGACAACAGTAATCCGGCTGCGCCACAACGTAGAGCCTTTCTACGAGTGCCAGGCTGTCAGGATGTGGCCGTCAGAAACGACGTCCTCTATGTGGACAACGCAGTAGACATGGTCGGCTTCAAGGTGGATTTTTCCACACTGACTGGATTGGAATTGACTCGACAAAAAGCCTTGCTGCCTGAACTGGTCTCGCCTAATGGGTACATTCCCAGTCAATACAGACGACGCAACAGACCTGAAGGTTCAGAAATCGTCGGGTGGCTACCCACATCGGAAACATCCAACTCCAACTCCTACTACTATGAGTAAGCGCCTACTGCCCTTGATGCTGACCTTGGTCATGCTGAGTGCCAGCCTGTGGACAGGCTGCAGCGAAGTTGAAGATTTCTTGAGCAACGATGGAAGTACCAGCACGCAAGGTTCCATGGCTCGTTTCACCATCAAAGGTGATTACCTGTACATCGTAGACACGGACCATTTGATGGCGTTTGATATTGCTGATTCCACTAACGTGACACTACGTTCCATGCAGGATGCCGGTTGGGGTATTGAGACCATTTTTGCCAAAGACTCCCTGCTCTTTCTAGGCAGCACGGACGGTATGTATATCTTTGGACTGACCAGACCCGGAAAGCCGACCTTTATTTCCAATTACACGCATGTTACCAGTTATGATCCTGTGGTGGTCAGAGGTCGTTATGCCTTTGTGACTTTACGCAGTGGGTGGTCCGGCAACACATGGGGGTTGCTGAATGAACTTCAGGTGATAGACATCACCAACATCAAGAACCCCGTTCAAGCAGCCACCTATACGATGTCGGCCCCCAGAGGATTGGCCATCACCGACAGTCTCCTTTTCGTCTGTGATGACAACGAACTGTTGGTGATGAGGGCTACCGATCCCCTGAATATGACCATCAAACATCGTTTTATCCTGGATGGGATTCCGTACGATGTCATTGCCAAAAATGGCTTGTTGACGCTATCGTTCAGCAATGGTCTGGCCCAGTATGCCTACTCAAACGATACGATTCAAAAACTCAGCACCCTATATTAACCTAATCCCTAAGACCTCTAATACGATCCACTATGAAGAAAACAATTGTTGTACTGTCCATGGCTTTGTTGTTGGTGCTGCCCTTGAGCGCTCAGGAAGATCAACGTCCACCCTTCGTGGAGAAAAGTCCCAGTGTGGGATTGGCGTTTTCCCTGATTCCGTTTACCTACAATACGGCTGAAATCGACCTGGACATCAAACTCAAGGACCGTCATTGGCTGACATNNAATATGGTGGAGGAAATCAGGATAGCTATTATTATTCGACGTACGAATACATCAAGAATGGGGTAGGGTTGGGTCTGAACTACCGTTATTTTCCCATGACGCGTTCTACCAGACCGCACACCGACGGGTTTGGCCCTTTTGTGTCAGCCGGTCTGAGGGGACAAACCACCTTGTATGCCTACGAAGGTAACAGATATGTCTCCTATACCGACGATTATGGAAATACCGGCTATTATGTGCTGGGTGACCAACCGTACGA
>DOBD01000198.1 GCA_003506275.1 Bacteroidales bacterium
GGCCACATTTCGCAGGGCTTGTGCGGCACCGGCGGTATCGATTTCCAGGGCATCAATGGATGCATTCGCTGTCCGTTGGGCCACCATCAAGGCCAGTAATCCTGTACCCGTACCGACATCCAGGAAGCGTTCGGCATCGGATACATCAACCCAGGCTCCCAACAGAACGGCATCAGTACCCACTTTCATGGCGCAGGCATCGTGACGCACCGAAAAGCGTTTGAAATCAAAGGAAAGTTGTCCCATGACGCCTAGCGAGCGGTAGGCGTCTGTTTGTCGGAAGATGAGGGGGTGTTCTCAGGTGCTGAAGGTTGGTTAGCCGGAGCCTGTGAGGCAGCAGCCTTTTTATCGGCAGCTTCCTTCTCAATCTCCTTTTCGTAGGCAACCTGTCTAAAACTGGTGTACATTTCCAAGAGTGCAACCAGGAACAGCAATACCACCCAGGCAGTCAACGTCTTGAATTGAAGGTATGAGATACCCACCAACAAAAAAGCGTTGATCAGGTTATTGCGGTTCAGTCGTTTCAACCGGAAGTCGTCTCCGGTATACTGTTGTTGAAATTTGGTCAAAATGTACATGGCTGCGCCGATGGCGAAGAGGTACTTGCCAATGGCTACCCGTTCCATGACGAGCACGGCTGCAACCAGAATCAGGAGGGCGCCGGCCATGTAGGTAACAGTGAGAAATGATTTTTTCATGCGCTGGTGTGCTTGCTATCGCTTTTTTTGGCTCATTCTTCGACAAGGAAAATGTCCTCGTTCGGTTTTTTCATCAGGTAGTCTTCCCTGGCCACCCGCTCCAGCTCTTCCTTACCGGCCTTCAGACTTTCCAATCTGGTGGCACTTTGGTCGCGCAAGGCTTCGTAGTGGCGGATTTCTTTTCGCAGGCGGGAAATTTCCCGCTCCAGTTTGAGTCGTTTAGCCACGCTGTTTTCATCCACAAAACCAATCCAAACCACCATAATCAGGATGACAATGATGTATTTGTTGAGGTAGGGCTTGATTTTTTCGTAGAGTTGTTTCAGCGCTTCCATGACCGTGGGATTCACGTACAAAAATAGCTCAAATTCTCAGAATTCGCATCACCGGCCCTTTTAATTTGAAAAGGTTGTGCTACCTTTGCCAGTAACCTGAACGACGATGGAGAACTACCTGGTATCAGCCCGCAAATACCGCCCCGACTCCTTTGAGACGGTGGTCGGGCAATCCGCCCTCACAACCACGCTGAAAAACGCGGTCAAAAACAATCAACTGGCGCACGCCTACCTGTTTTGCGGTCCCAGAGGCGTTGGCAAAACCACCTGTGCCCGTATCTTTGCCAAAACCATCAATTGTCTGCACCCTACTCCAGAGGGAGAGGCCTGCAATGCCTGTGAATCCTGTCTCAGTTTCAACGACCAACGTTCCCTCAACATCTTTGAACTGGACGCTGCCTCCAATAATTCGGTAGACGGCATCAGGACCCTGGTCGACCAGGTACGCATTCCCCCGCAGTTGGGCAAGTACAAGGTGTACATNNATCGATGAAGTTCATATGCTCTCGACGGCAGCCTTCAACGCCTTTCTGAAGACCCTGGAAGAGCCCCCACACCACGCCATCTTTATCCTGGCTACGACGGAAAAACACAAAATCATTCCCACCATCCTTTCCCGTTGCCAGATCCACGATTTCAACCGCATCAGCGTGAACGACATCGTCGATCAGCTGAAACGCATCGCCAACGCGGAGGGCACGGAAGCTGAAGACGAAGCCTTGACCGTCATCGCCGTCAAGGCCGACGGCGGTATGCGCGACGCCCTGTCCATCTTCGATCAGGTAGCCAGCTACGGTAACGGAGCCATCACCTACCAGCACACCATCGAAAACCTCAACGTGCTGGATTACGATTACTACTTCAAACTAACCGACGCCTTGCTCGAAGGCAAGGTGAGCGACGCCCTGCTCATTTTCAACGACATCCTCAACCACGGCTTCGAGGGCCAGCACTTTATCACCGGTCTGAGCAGTCACTTCCGCGACCTGCTGGTGTGCAGGGACCAGGCCACGCTGGTCTTGCTTGAAGTGGGAGCCAGCATCAGAGAGCGCTACCTGGAACAAGCCCAACGTTGTCAACCCGACTTTCTCTACGTAGCCATCAAGTTCTGCAACGACGCAGACCTGGCCTACCGGGAAAGCAAGAACAAGCGATTGTTGGTCGAACTCGCCTTAATCCGGATAGCGCAGCTTTCCGAATCAAAAAAAAAAATCCTTNNCCCCCAGCCATCGGTCGTACCAGTGGCTCAACATCCTGTGGCCAAAGCAACCGCGGCTCCCACCGTAACCACAGCGACCACCAAACAAACCAAGCAGGCTACACAGGCTCAACCGGCCAACAACCTGTCAGAATACAAATCCATTCGTTCGATTCGGATCAACCGCAAGCCCCTTTCCGACCAGGAGGAGGCCAGCAAAACGACCCGTCAAACCGATATCATGAACCAGCCATATACGGAGGAAGCCGTACAAAAAGCCTGGCTGTCGTACATCGACCAATTATCGGAAGACATCCACCTGGCCAACGGCATGAAAACCTGCAAACCGGCAAAAATCGACGAACACCTGTATGAAGTGGTGGTGAGCAATCCCGTTCTTCAGAAAAAACTCCTGGACAATAAAGCAGCCATCGAAGCTTGGCTACACCTCAAGCTCTTCAACAGCCACGTCAAGTACCAGGTCAAGCTTGATGAAACCTCAACCCAAACACGTCCTTACACCAACCGGGATAGGCTGGAACACATGATCAGGAAAAACCCGGCCATGCTTGAGTTCTACAAGCAATTCGGCCTGGACCTGGATTAATCGGTACGTTTGATTGATTAAAAGGGTAATGAACGCCTGAAGGCTATCATGCGGATAGCGGTTGCGGCGGCTTCATCCCCTTTGTTGCCGTGGATTCCACCTGCCCTGTCGACGGATTGCTGCATGGTGTTGTTGGTGAGCAGACCGAAAATGACAGGTTGCCTGCCTCTGGTGTTGAGTTCAGCCACACCCTGCGTCACACCTGAACAAACATAATCGAAATGGGGTGTTTCTCCCCTGATGACACAACCCAGCACTATGATGGCGTCGGGTGTGGTCTCTGCGGGAAGCTCCATCATCATGGTGGCCCCATAGACAAGCTCGAAACTACCGGGAACCCAACGTACGAGGATATCATCCTGAGAAACACCCAGCTTGAGCAAGGTATTCACAGCGCCATCCAAGAGACGTGAGGTAATCGGCTCGTTCCATTCTGAAACGACAATGCCAATACGCATGCCCTTGGCGTCAGGCATGGTTTTGGCATCGTATTCTGATAAATTGTGGTATTGGGTGGCCAATTTACTGAGCAGATTTAGCCCGTTCGATATAACGTTCCACGTCCATACCTTCCTGAGATAGGGGGAAGTCATGTTGAATACGTTCGTACACCTTGAGGGCTTTGTTGATTTTGGCTTCTTTTTCGTACACGCGGGCTGCCTTCATCAGATAAATGGGAGCCAGCAATTCGTTGTCTGTTTCACCGGCTTTCTCGAAATAGGAAACAGCCTTGGCGTATTCCTGCAGTTCGACGTAGCAATCACCAATGGCACCCAGCAAGGCCGGTGAAACCATGATGTCGTCCGCTTTACATTTGTTGAGGTAGTCGACAGCCGTCTTATAATCGCCCAGTTGCTTGTAGCAAAGGCCGGCGTAGGCAGCCGCGAGTTTAGCTGTCTTGGTGATACCGTAATCATCAATGATGCCTTCAAATCCGATGTATTCGGCACCATCTCCGTGGATGGCGACTTCAAAAGAATCCACCGCAAAATATTGTTCACCCATATAGATCATTTCCTGGGCCTGTTTTTCACGGGGTGCTACATAACTGTGACGGAACAGCAGCACGCCACCCACCACGACAACGATGATGCCAAGGGCTATAAGGAGACTTTTCTGATTCTTTTCAATGAACTGTTCGGAGCGGCTCAACGCCTCGTTGACTTGTTGCAAGTCGTCCTTCTTTTCGGTTTTGTCTGACATAACGTTCCTGTGTTGTTGATAAGCAGATACGGATTTTGGCCTACAAAAGTACATCATTTCATTTGATCAAAAAAATATATCTCCCATTTTTTCGTACATTTGTCTGCAGGACATCCATTCCATTGCCCCATGCAGATCAACCACCTCTCCATCCTGAACTTTAAAAACATCAGGGAAGCCGAACTCACCTTCTCATCGGGGCTGAACTGCTTTGTCGGCAACAACGGCGAAGGCAAGACCAACCTGCTGGATGCCATCTATTACCTGGGATTCTGCAAAAGTCACACCAACCCCAGTGACGCACAGAACATACACCACGAAGCCGACTTTTTCATGTTGCAGGGTACGTTCCAAAACGAAGACCTGTTGAACGACGTGTCCTGCGGAGTGAAACGCAGGCAAAAAAAAACCTTCAAGTACAACGGCAAAGAATACGAACGGTTGTCCGAACACATCGGCAAACTACCCCTGGTGTTGATTTCTCCAGCCGACGAAGACCTCATCCGGGAAGGCAGTGATGAACGACGCCGCTTCATGGACATGGTCATTGCCCAGTACGACCACGCCTACATGGAATCGCTGGTCGCCTACAACAAGGCCTTATTGCAACGCAACACCCTGCTCAAGGACGATACCGACTATGAAGATTCCCTCTATGAAGTATATGAGCTGAAAATGGCCATTGAGGGAGAGCACCTGTTCAAGAAACGTCAAGCCTTTGTCAAGGCCTTCACCCCTGTTTTTGAAGAATACTACCACTACATTTCCGGCGGCAAGGAATCCATTCGGTTGCAGTACTCCTCCCAACTCAGTGAAGGCGATCTGAGCACCCAGCTACACAACACCAGGCAACGCGACAAGATGCTGGGATTCACCACCAAAGGCATTCACAAAGACGAGTTGCTGATGGAATTGGACGGTTACCCCATCAAACGAGTAGGGTCCCAGGGCCAAAACAAAAGTTTCCTTATCGCCATGAAACTGGGACAGTATGGGTTTCTGAAGCGAACCAAACACATGAAACCCTTGCTGCTGATAGACGACCTGTTTGACAAACTGGATGCTGTCAGGGTGGAACAGATCCTGCGCCTGGTTTCCGGACAGGATTTCGGGCAATTATTCATTACCGACACCAACAAGGACCACCTGGTCCGTCTCCTGGAACGTACAGGCAGCGACTACCGCTTCTTCGACGTGACAGGAGGCATCATCACGCCTACGACATGATACGCAGAAACGCTCAAAAGTTGGGAGACGTACTGGAAGAACTGCTCCGCCTGCAGCAACTCGACGGCCGTCTGTATGAGAAACGCCTCATCAAGTGCTTTCCGGAAGTGGTCGGACAGGCATTGGCTGCCCATGTCACTCAACTGTTCATTACCAAAGGGGTACTCCACATAACGGTTAACGCCGCCGTCATCCGACAGGAAATGCAACTGATGCGAAGCCGTCTGATCGAACAATTAAACAAGGCCATTGGCAGGGAGGTCATCCAGGATATCCGCCTGCACTGACCCCCTACTCCCTCCTTTATTCCTCGTCGGCTTCCACCACGTTACTGGCCTTGACAATCACCTCAACCGCCTTGCCCAGCATGGGGTCACCATCCTGATACAGCATCCAGAAGGCATCCTCACCCAGCAACATGCGGGCGATGTTCGATTTGATATCCCGTTGCACCATGGGTATGGAGGGACTGATGAACTCGTACCGACCCCTGACATTACGGGCGGCAGCGTACCGCAAGAAGGGAGTAACCAAGTCCATGTCATCCAGGTAGGCAGCCAGTTTGTTGGCGGTGTCATATGCTTTCAGGCGCTCCTTGTTTTCCACCGCATAGGTGTAGGCAAAACCCGATACCAACCCGTTACCCACCACCTGGGAATACCAGGATGTATAACCCGATGTGTCAAGGGGCACAAAAAAGTCGGGCACGATACCCCCTCCACCATACACTGTCCGTCCACCTCTGGTCTCATAACGTAGGCTGTCGATAAAACGAATACTGTCGCGGGAGCCCAGCTCACCGCTCAGGTAACGGTTCAGGATGTCGTATTGATAGGATTCGTCGGCACCATTGACATAGGGTTTCTGAATACAACGACCGGACGGTATGTAGAAACGGGCGATGGTCAACCGGACAGCCGATCCATCCCTGAAAGGAATTTCCTGCTGCACCAAGCCTTTACCGAAGGAACGGCGCCCCACAATCCAGGCCCTGTCGTTGTCCTGAAGTGCGCCGGTGAGAATTTCACTGGAAGAAGCCGACCATTCGTCTACCAGCACCACCACCGGGTATTGCTGGCAGGAACCTTTGCCGTTGGAATAGACGTCTTCCCGCTTGTAGGCCTTGCCTTGGGTGTATAGAATCAGACGGTTGGCCGGTAAAAATTCGTTGGCGATGTTGAGGGCTGGATCCATCAGGCCACCGGTGTTTCCGCGCAGGTCGATGATCAACCGAGCACAACCCTGATTACGCAAGGAAGCCACCGCGTTGAGAAATTCCGTGTGGGCGTTGCGGCCAAAATCACCGATACGGATATAACCCACATCCTGACCGATCTTGTACCTGGCGTTGACGCTATAGACAGGAATGTCGTCGCGAATGATGGTAAACGGCAACAACGCTGCTTCTCCCTTACGGTATACACCGATGGTAACCTTGGTCCCTTTTTCACCCCTGAGACGCTTCATGACATCATCACTGGAAAGGCCCTTTCCTGCGAAGAGGCTATCTTCAATGGTCACGATGCGGTCTCCGGCCAACAAGCCCACCCGCTCGGATGGACCGCCCTTGACCACGGATGTGACGAAGATTGTATCGTCCAACAACCTGAACTCCACACCAATGCCACCAAAACGACCTTCCATCTGAACGTCCGTANNCCATCCATCTGAACGTCCGTAAGCTTGCGTTCCTCTGCCGTCATGTACACCGAATGAGGATCCAACTCCCTGAGTACATAAGGGATGAGGTCTTCCGAAATCTTTGTCAGATCGAGGCTGTCCACGTATTTGTTATCGATAAGCCCCAGCAAGGCGCTCAACTTGTTCAAATTGGTTAAGCGCCGGCCATTCATCGATTCATTGTGCCTGGTCAGCAAAGTACCCAGTACCAGGCCGACCACCACACACGTCGCCATCATAAGCGGCAACCAATACTTAGTCTTTTTTGTCGTCTCCATGCAGTTGGGTATTATCGCAAAAAACCACCTCAATACCAGCCCGTTCCAGCAGATGCAAACCATCTTCCACGTGATAGGGTTCCCCATACACCACCCGCCTGATGCCAGCCTGTATGATCAATTTGGCGCATTCGATACAAGGACAGGCTGTCACATACAACGTGGCACCGTCGCTGCTGTTGTACGATCTGGCCACTTTGCTGATGGCGTTTGCTTCGGCGTGAAGCACGTAAGGTTTGGTCCTGAAGGTATCGTCCTCACACACATTCTCAAAACCCGAAGGCGTTCCGTTGTATCCGTCGGAAATAATCATCTTATCCTTGACAAGCAAGGCTCCCACCTTACGGCGTTCACAATAGGAATTTTCCGCCCAGATGAGGGCCATGCGCATGTAGCGTTTGTCCAGCAGCGTTTGTTTCGCGGTTTGTTGTTTCATGTTCACATGCCTTAACGAAGGCCATTTCGCTTAAGCAGGGCCTCAATGGATGGTTCCTGCCCTCTGAATCGTTTATACAAGACCATGGGATGTTCGGTGCCCCCCCTGGAAAGGATGTGTTGCCTGAAGGTATCGGCCGTCTCCCTGTCGAAGACCTCTTTGCGGACAAACCAGTCGTAGGCGTCGGCATCAAGCACCTCTGCCCATTTGTAACTGTAGTAACCGGCTGCATAGCCGCCTGAGAAAAGGTGGCTGAAGGTAGCACTCATGAAACAGTCGTCGGGTTGAGGCAAAATGACGGCCTTCTTCCAGGCTTCCCGTTCAAAGGCAACCACATCACCGCTGAAGGGTTCGGACAGGCTGTGCCAGGCCATGTCAAGATAACCGAAACTGAGTTGTCGCATGCATCCCATGGCCACGTTGTAGTTTTCAGCGTCCTTGATCTTCTGAATCAACTCAGCCGGAATGGGTTCACCCGTTTGATAGTGCTTGGCAAAACCATCCAGAAAAGCCTTTTCAGACGCCCAGTTTTCCATCACCTGGGAGGGCAATTCCACAAAGTCCCTGTATACGCTCGTACCCGACAAACCACGATAGGTCACGTCAGAGAAAATACCGTGCAGGGCGTGACCGAATTCATGCAGGAAGGTGGTCACCTCGTCGTAGGTAAGCAGCGAGGGTTTGGTATCGGTGGAAGGGGTGAAGTTCATCGTTACGCTGACGTGAGGACGGATATCCACACCCTTCAAGCGGTATTGTTCGTTGAAGTTGCTCATCCAGGCACCGGCACGTTTGCCTTTCCTGGGGTGAAAATCGGTGTACAGTACAGCCAAATAACTACCATCCTTGTCAAACACCTCCCAGGCATCCACCTCGGGGTTNNGGGTTCCAGGTGGGAATGGCGGTGTTCTTCGTGAAGGTGATGCCGTAGAGCTTGGTAGCCAGACCAAACACCCCTTCGATGACATTTTCCAGTTTGAAATAAGGTCTGAGCACCTCATCGCTCACGTTATACCTGGCCTGCTTGTATTTTTCCGAGTAGTACGACAAGTCCCAAGGTTCAAGCTTGGTGTAGCGACCTTCCAACCCGGTGGCATAGCCTTGTATCGTGGCCAGTTCGGCCTTGGCGGTAGGCAGGTAAGCATCGGACAGTTGGTCGAGGAAACGGATCACGGCTTCCGGCTTCTCTGCCATGCGGCGTTTCAAGGCGTGGTGGGCGTAGGTGGNNCACCATTTCAGCAATGACGGGCTTATTGTCCAATTCACCGGTTGTTGCCCTGGTCAGGTAGGCCCTGTAGAACATTTCCCGCAAGTCTCTGTTCTTGAGGTATTTCATCAGGGATGTATAGACGGGAGCCGAAAGATCGAACAGCCAACCCTCCTGCTTCTTGGCGGTGGCTTTCGCTTTGGCAGCCGCCTTCACATCAACCGGCAGTCCTTCAAGTAAGGCCTCGTCGGTGATGATCTTTTCGTACTGATTGGTCGCCTTGAGGGAGTTTTGGTAAAAGCGTTCGCTTAGTTCGCTCAATCGTTGACTGAGTGCCTTGTAGGTTTCCCTGTCCTTGCCCTGCAGGGCTGCACCGCTCATGACGAACGCTTCGTAGGTATCTTCCAGCAATTTACGC
>DOBD01000113.1:0-9280 GCA_003506275.1 Bacteroidales bacterium
ATGGCCATGTAGAGGTTGGAGATGGTTTGAGCCTGGATGCCCTGGGAAGCATCAACAATAAGCAGGGCCCCTTCGCACGCGGCTATCGACCGCGATACCTCGTAGGAGAAATCCACATGCCCCGGCGTGTCAATCAGGTTGAGCAGGAACGGCTCACCCTTGTGCACGTATTCCATCTGGATGGCATGACTCTTGATGGTGATTCCCCTTTCCTTTTCCAGATCCATGTTGTCAAGCATCTGGTTCTCAGTGATGGACAAGGTGTGGGTGTATTCAAGCAGTCGGTCAGCCAGCGTGCTCTTGCCGTGGTCTATGTGCGCGATGATGCAAAAGTTGCGTAGGTGCTTCATGTAAGAATTTCGCCTATTGAGTGTTAAGAGGTGCAAATTTACATCATTTCAAGGGAAGACCACCTATGTAGCCAAAAAAAATGGCGTACTTTTGTTGTAATAACACCCATTGCATGACTGTCAACGAAGCTACCAAACTATACGAGCGCATCATCGGTCAACTGGTCCATTCCAACCTCAGGGAAGCCTTTGTCAACCTCAGCTACCTCATCCAACAGAACGGTTTTGGACTGGCCTACGACCAACTTAGTGAGTTGGAGAGTAATTACCGTTTTCTGCTGAAGTTTCGACTGGAAGGCGTCCCCGATCCCAACCAGGAAAAAGTCTACGCCGATCTGCGGCGCAGGGCCCTCGATCTGACCGACGAAGCCTGGCACCTGTGGATGAGCATGCGCTCTCCCCAGTTATACTACGACAAAGTCAGGGCTGCCCGCATTGAAGAGGAAGTGACAGCCGAAACCCTGTTGGCGGCCATCAAACAAACAGGCGAAGACCTGGCACTGGCCGAAGTCATCGAGCGGGAAGACCTTCGCCGTGAAAAGATCCTGGCGTTGAACAAGCAGCGCGAACGCCTCGTTCAACAACTATTTAACAGTCTGTGGGTCTCCGGCAACTGGACGGAAGAAGACCTGGTGGCTTACAAGCGGGTGTTTTCAGATCTTGGCCTGTTCGACTATGAAAAGGCCACCCTGGTGTCAGCCTTGTTGCTGGCCCTGATGCACTGGTTTGACGAGGAGAAAATTCTCCTTTTGATTGATCTTTGCCAACACCCCGAGCCTGAGGTGTCCCAACGTGCCCTGGTCGCCCTGGTTCTGATGTTGTTCCTGTATGATGAACGCCTCGATGTTTACCCGGCTATCGGACTCAAATGGGCCGCTTTAATGGAAGTAGAGGGACAACGACTTGCCCTGGAACGCATTTTCTACCAATTGATCCGTTCCAAAGATACCGACAAGGTCACCAAGCGTATGCAGGAAGAGATCCTGCCTGAAATGACCCGTTTCGGTTCGGCCATCCAGGACAAACTGAAACAAGACGAGGGTGACGACAACGGAGAAGACTTCAATCCCGAATGGAAAAGCATGATGGACAATGCCGGCTTCTCGGCCAAGATGCAGGAGTTTTCCGATATGCAAATGGAAGGCATCGATGTGTACATGAGTACTTTTTCCGGCCAAAAGTTTTACCCCTTCTTCCAGGAAATATCCAATTGGTTCCTGCCCTTTCAACCCTCGCATACTGCCTTGGCCGATCTGTTCAGCAGTCCTGGCATGAAGGGCTCGGGTATCCTGGATATGGTGCTCAAATCTGGTTTCCTCTGTTCATCCGACAAGTATTCGTTCTGTTTCAATATCCTGCAACTACCCTCCAATTACCGCAGCACCATGGCGGCCAACCTGGGCGCCGATACCGAGGTCTACGAAGAGTTCAAGAAATCGGAGGCCGCCATGAATCCGGCTTACAACCTGGAACAGACGTCCAACCGTTATATCCAGGATTTGTACCGCTTCTTCAACCTACACGGACGACGCCGGGATTTCAAGAACCTCTTTTTTATGCAGCTGGATTTGCATCAGGCCCATTTGCTGGGTCCCTACGTCTCCAATGAGAGTTGCTTGCGACGCATGGGGCAGCTCTACTTCAAGCAAAAGCGGTACAGCGGAGCCCTTGGGGTGCTTGATCGGTTGCTTCAGAAACACCCTGGCGATGCTGAACTGCACCAAAAGCGGGGGTTTTGCCTGNNNCTTGCAAGCCGAACTCATCGCGTCGGACAGCCTTTGGACCTTGAAGCGCATTGCCGCCTGTTACCGGTTGGAAAAAGAGCCGGAAAAAGCCCTCGACTACTACCAAAAAGCCATCAAGCTGGCGCCAGACGATTTGGTGCTGACCTTCAACGCTGGTCATGCCCTCGTGGAAGCCGGGCGTTATGCCGAAGCCCTGCAGCAGTATTTCAAGGCAGAGGTGCTTTCCGAGGAATCCCTCAAAACCTGGCGGCCCATCGCCTGGTGCTCCCTGCTCTGCGGCAAGTATGAGCAAGCCGACAAGTATTACCGGAAAATCCTGAACCATAAACCGGCCATCGAGGATTACCTGAACGCCGGTCACCTGGAATGGTGCAAAGGCCAACCACTCAAAGCCATCGAAGTGTATAAAAAAGGGATCAGGGCTTCCCATACGCCGTTTCCTGAATTTCTGGAACTCTTCCAAAACGACATGAAGATACTGGTCGGTCACGGTATCACAGCCGAAGACATTCCCTTTGTCAGGGATGAATTGTTTTATGCCCTGGAGGAATAAGATGAAAGCCGCCACGATCTGTTTGTTGGTCTGTTTGGCCCCCTTCTTCTCGGTCGCCGGTGCGCGTTCCGACAGTACCGCTGTGTTCAAGGCCGCTTTCCTGTCCGGCGAGTGGCAACCTTATGTCATGCAATCCACGGACTACGCCCTGAATGGCCCCGATACCACTTTTCTGCAACGGTTAACAGCGTCGGTCGACGTGGTTGTGACCGATTCCACCGCAGACCGATATATGTTGACCTGGCGTTTTCACGATTTCGCCATTGAAACGGACAGTCGTTTGCTGAAAGCCGTCGTGGCCAAAGCCGAGCCTGTCACGGTGACCTGCCTGGTATCGCCTGTCGGTATCCTGAGGGAGTTCCTGAACTGGTCATCGCTCACCACCTGCCTGGACGAAGCCCTCAAGGCTGAACTGCCATCGTACGCTTTGAGAAGTGATTCGGCCGCCAAACGGGAAATCGAGCGTTTGTATGCCTTTCGTTCCGGCCTGGAAGGTTTGTTGTTGCGCAGCATCCGGCTTTTCCACCAGTTGCATGGGTATGGTTACGACCTGGGAGTAGTGGTCGACGTGCCCACCCTGTTGGCCCTGCCCGGATTGACAGACCAGGTGCCCGGTACAGTGCGCAAACGACTGGATGTCCTGGATGAAGGCACCGCTGTTGTCTCCACTGTGAGTGTGCCGGATACGACCCACCTCAAAGCCCTTTTGACTCGTATCAAACCGACCAGGGAGGAATCCGATGCCCTGTTGGCTACAAAAATGACGGGTTCGACCGTTTTTGATTTGAAAACCGGCTGGGTTTTCTATACTTTTGAGGCGCTGGAGCAAGCCATCGATCAGGTGAATACCGGCCAGCTATTGGAATTGACCCATTCTTCAACCTATAATTCGCTACATTATGAGCACGACCATTGAAAAACTGCCTTTTGGCAACATGCCCGACGGGAGTCCCGTCTTTTTGTTCCGATTCACCAACGAAGCTGGCGCCATTGCCGACATCACCAACTACGGTGGACGGTTGGTCCGCATCCTGGTACCCGATAAAAACGGCAAGCTGACCTCTGTTATCAAGGGCTACGAAACCCTGGAAGGTTTCCTCAAGGACGGTGGCAACTACCTGGGTGCCATTTGCGGCCGCTATGCCAACCGCATCGCCAAAGCTGTCTTTGTGGCCGATGGCAACACGTACAACCTGGCTGTCAACAATGGCCCCAACAGCCTTCACGGTGGTATCGAGGGCTTCCACATCAAATGCTGGGATTTCGCCATCGAAGACGAAGCCTTGGTGTTGACCTACGTGTCCAAGGACATGGAAGAAGGCTTTCCCGGCAAGTTGGACGTCGAGGTGCGGTACACCTGGTCGGAAACCTGTGAACTCAGCATGCAAATCACCGCTGCCACCGACAAGCTGACGCCTGTCAACATTACCAACCACGCGTATTTCAACCTGAATGGGGAAGGCGACATCCTGGGACACACCATGCGCCTCAACGCCACACGTTACGTACCCATCCACGACGATGCCATCCCTACCGGTGAAATTCGTTTCGTCAAAGGTACACCCTTTGATTTTACTGAAGCCAAGCCCATTGGTAAGGATATTGAGCAAGACGACGTTCAACTTAAGAACGGGTCAGGTTACGACCATTGCTTTGTGATCGAAAAGGAAGCCTTCGGAGACCTGGCGTTGGCCGCTGAGGCCACATCGCCTGTCACAGGCATTACCTTGAAGGTGTTTACCACCATGCCCGGTGTACAGTTCTATTCAGGCAACTTCCTGGGCAGTGAGTACCCCGGTCTTGAAGGCAAGCCTTACAGCCGCCGTCAAGCTTTCTGTCTGGAGCCCGAGTTCTTCCCCGACACCCCCAACCAGAGTGGTTTCCCCACGTGTATGGTCAAAGCCGGTGAGGCCTTCGAAGAAACCTTGATTTTCCAATTCTCCTGAACCATAACACCCTGCTGACCCATGAAACCCGTTGTCATTGAGTTCGTCTTGAAGGCAGATCAGGATCATATACCCTTGATCCAACTGCTCAAGGTGGTCAATGTGGTGGGTAGCGGTGGGGAAGCCCAGGGCCTGGTGATGCAAGGACTGGTACAACTCAACGGTCAACCTGAAAGCCGCAAACGGGCCAAGATCAGGCAAGGCGACACCGTAACAACAGGGCCCTATACCATCAAGGTGCATTGATGCGCGACGTTACACTGACGGCAACGAGACAACCTAAAAAAAACCTCGACGAATCATCGCCGAGGTTTTTTTATCCCTCCGTGGGAGGCCTTACATGTCGCCGCCGAAGCCACCGCCGCCGAAGCCGCCACGACCGCCACCACCACGTGTACCACGCATCATGCCGCCCATACCGGCGTTGCTGTTGGCGAATTTCATCAGGCGGTAGGTGAAACTGATCATAAAGTACGAGGTCAACGTGTTGTAACGGCTCAACTGCCTGGAGTTGTCATTAATGCTTTCATTCAGGTTCTGACGTTGACGCAGGATGTCGTAGAGGCGCAGGGTAACTACCCCCATGCTGTTGAATACGGTCTTGTCGATGGACGCGTTCCAGATGAGTTCGTTCTTGGTGAACTCCGAATACCCCGAGCGTGCCGTGTAACTCAAATCGTTGGCAATGTTTAGGTTATAAGGCAGGTGCAGGTTGACGTTGCCACCACCGGTCCAGTCCCAGGTTTCGCGTCTGTCGTAGTTGTTCAGACTGTTCTCAGAGGCACTGTAGGTAACCGATCCGCGGGCGCCCACTTCGAGAATGTCGGTCGTGAGGGTCAACCCGAGGGTCTCGTTACCGCCCCAGCTGGCAGTGGTACCGAGGTTGCCCAAGCGCAGAATTTCCTGGTTGGCATCCACGAAGGGGTTGGGGGAGAGGCTTCGATCGGAGTAGCTGTATGATTGTCTGAAATTTAGATTGGTATTCGTATTGAATTGCAGACGATTCTTAATGATGGGGGTGTTGAAGGAAAACCGGGTATTGCCATTGAAGGGAATGTCCTTGGCGTTGACGGTCTGGCTCCACACTTTACCGGTCTGGTCGTATATCTGGTTGGATACCAGGGCATTTTGAGTAAAGCTACCGTTGAGACTCAGGGTGTACGAGGACAAGCGTTCCTGGTTGAAGTTGGTGTACAGGAATTCCAGGCTTTGATTGAAGGACGGTCTCAGGTCAGGGTTACCGATGGGTTCCCGCATCAGGTTGTCGTTGTTCTTGACCGGTTGCATCTGCTCGATGCTGGGTTGGGAGCTACGGCCCCTGTACCGCAATCTGGCGTAGGTGCGTCTGGTAAAGTTGAACTGGAACATGGCCGAAGGGGAGTAGTTGATGCCTGAATTGGTACGCCTCAGGTCATCGCCGTCCATGTAGTCGTTGATGCTGGTTATCTGGAAAGGCTCAGCCCTCACGCCCAACTGGTAACTGTAATTGGTGTCCTGGTGGCGGAAGCTCAGGGCCAGCGACTGGTTAAGGTACAGGTTTTTGTACTGGTTGCTGTAGGTGGAGTCCAGGACATCGTATACTTCGGTGAGGTCGTTTTTGTTGTATTGCAGTTTCTCGGACGTCTGCGAATTGGCGTTGAACGAGGCGGCCACTTCCAAAAAGTTCTTCAGGTTGAAGAGGGGTTCGATGTAGGATACACGGGCGTTGGTGCTGAACGACTGTGATTCGTTGGTGTTGTGCTGGTCGATCACAGACAGGGAGTCGGTGATTACCTGTAATTTTTCAGAGTAGTTCTGACCTTGCGATTCCGAAGTGTTGATGTTTCCGCTCACATTAATACTGAGGTTGCGGCCTTTCTTGACGGGCGAACGGCGATTGTAAATCAGGTTGAGGCTGGCACTGCCGTTCTGACTTTGGCTTTCGTTTCTCGATGAGCTCTCGCTAATGGCCGTGCTGTCTTCACCTACGATGGAGGTGTAGTCACTGCTGCTGTTCGACCGGGAATTGGATATGCCGTAGTTCAGACGTGGTTGCAAAATAAGGGTGTTGGTTGTGTCCGGTTTCCACTCCATTTCAAAGCGCAGGCCGGCATCGTGGTTGCTCCGATCGGACGATGAGGTGCTTTTGGTCAGGTAGGTCGTGCCGCCCAGCCAGTTTTCCCGTTCGGATTCGGTATCCGAGCTGGAAGAGGTGTGGTTGTAGGAACCATCGCCACCGATGACCAGGCTGTCGTTTATCTGGGTATTGTTGTTGATACCGATGTTTTGGGTTTGGATATAGCCGCTGCCTCCGCCACCACCGAAGGACATACCGCCACGTCCCCTGCCGGAACGGGCGCTGTTGGTGTTGTTGGCGCCACCGGTCACGGTGGTGCGAACGTCGTTGTTCCACAGGTTGATGAAGGCGTTGGCGTCGTAACGACCGATTAGGTCACGGTCCAGACCTCCACCCACGGATACGTTGCCGAAGGTGCCCTTGCGACGGTTATCCTTGATGGTCAGGTTGATGATGCGTTCGGTATTCTCGTCTTCAAAGCCGGTCAACTGAGCCGTTTCCGACTTCAGGTCGATGACCTGCACCTTGTCGACGATGTCGGCCGGCATGTTCTTGGTGGTCATTTGCATGTCGCCGTCGAAGAATTTCTTGCCGTCCACCCGGATGCGTTTGATTTCCTCGCCGTTGACGGTGATTTTGCCTTCATTATCTACCGTGACGCCTGGGAGTTTCTTGAGCAGGTCTTCTACCACGGCGTTTTCTGCCAGTTTGAAAGCGGCTGGATTGAATTCGATGGTATCACCCCTGACCACCATCTGGGCCGCCATGCCCGTCACCTCGACAGCAGACAGTTCCTTGGCTTTCTGGGTCAGGTAGATGTTTTTCATCAAGACAGCCTTGTCGGCCACTTCGACGGGGGTAAACGTGGTTTCGTACCCCAGGAAGCGCACTTCCACCAGGTAAGCGCCGGCCTTGACCTTGGTCAGCGTGAAGGCACCCCTTGCGTTGGTCAAGACTCCTTGAACCAGGGATGAGTCGGCTTTGTTCAGCAAGCGGATGGCGGCCATCTCAATGACGCCCTCGTCGTTTTTGTCAAGGACCTTGCCTTGAATACTGTGTTGAGCCACGGAGGTCAGCGTGCAGGCAGCTGCGAAAAACAGGACAAGTAGTTTTTTGTACATACGGATGTTGATCGAGTGATGGATAACAAGTTGTGCTTGGTGGGTTGGTTGTTTGCTGCTTTGATATACGAAAGTCACAATGGTTTAATGCCGTTCGGTAAATACCTTGGAAGGTTATCCGGACTGATGTCATACCTTGTTTGAAGCGGCTCAAAGGTAGGTGAAAGTGTTTGCCCCGCACCCGTTAGCGACGGTAAAGGACACATTTTTGGAGGAAAATGGGATTTTTTGGAACAATTGGGTTACCTTTGCAAGCTAGGGATAACCCAGAAACAACGTCTTATGAAAACAACCTACACCGTCCGTTACGCATCCAATCCGGTGGATGCCAAGCACTACGACACAACCCGTCTCAGGAAGGAATTCCTGATCGATACCTTGTTCGTAACCAATGAAGTAACCATCGTCTATTCCATGATCGACCGCATGATCGTGGGGGGCGCCCTGCCTGTTGGAGAAGCCTTGTCACTGGAAGCCATCGATCCGCTGAAAGCCCCGCACTTCCTGCACCGTCGGGAATTGGGTATCTTCAATGTCGGCAAAGGCAAAGGCCGTGTCCGTGCCGGAAACAATGTCTACGAACTATCTTATAAGGAGGCTCTTTATCTGGGAGCCGGCGACCGCGAGGTGGTGTTTGAAAGCCTTGATGCCGCCAATCCGGCCAAATTTTACTTCAATTCTTCGGTAGCCCATAAGACCTGCCCCGACAAATTGATTACCAGGGACGATGCCGTCAAGGTGGAAATGGGTTCGTTGGAAAGTTCCAACCATCGGGTTATCAATAAAATGATTGTCAATCAGGTGCTGGAAACCTGCCAACTGCAGATGGGGATGACCGAACTGGCACCGGGCAGTGTTTGGAACACCATGCCGCCCCATATCCACAGCCGTCGCATGGAGGCTTACTTTTACTTTGAAGTGCCTGAAGATCAGGCCGTCTGCCATTTTATGGGAGAACCCACCGAAACCAGGCATATCTGGATGAAGGGTGATCAGGCCGTCCTTTCCCCTGAATGGTCCATCCATTCGGCTACTGCCACGTCCAACTACACCTTCATTTGGGGAATGGGAGGCGAAAACCTCGATTACGGCGATCAGGACTTTTTCAAAAACACGGATTTGCGTTAACTCACCAACACTAACTACAACAACAATGGTAAATTTTTCCTTGAAAGGCAAGATTGCACTGGTGACCGGTGCGTCTTACGGTATTGGTATGGCCATCGCCAAGGCGTATGCTGAAGCCGGTGCCACCATCGTTTTCAACGATATCAAACCTGAATTGGTCGAAAACGGCCTGGCCGAGTACAAGAAGGCGGGCATCGATGCACACGGATATGTGTGCGATGTGACCAACGAGGAACAGGTCAACGCCATGGTCGCCCGCGTCAAAAAAGAAGTGGGTGTGATTGACATCCTGGTCAACAACGCCGGTATCATCAAGCGTATTCCGGCCGTAGAAATGTCGGCCGCTGAATTCCGTCAGGTTATCGATATCGACCTGAACGG
>DOBD01000113.1:9330-10171 GCA_003506275.1 Bacteroidales bacterium
CGTGGCCGCTTATGCTTCAGCCAAAGGTGGTTTGAAAATGCTGACCAAAAACCTGGCTTCCGAATGGGGCGAGTACAATATTCAGGTCAACGGCCTGGGGCCGGGCTACATCGCTACCCCACAAACGGCTCCCTTGCGTACCCCCGGTCACCCGTTCAACGAATTCATCATTGCCAAAACTCCCGCAGCCCGTTGGGGAACACCTGAAGACCTGGAAGGGCCTGCCGTATTCCTGGCATCGGAAGCCTCCAACTTTGTCAACGGGCACATCCTTTATGTCGATGGTGGCATTCTGGCTTATATCGGCAAACAACCCAAGTAACACCTTGTTCATATGACCAACCTGTTCAAAAAGACGCTGCTGGCTATCACCACAGCCTTGATGATGGCTTCCTGCAGCAACCTGGCTGAGGTTTCCGTTTTCAACAACTCTGAAGTAGACCGTCAAGGCGAACTCGTTGAACTCTGTCTATGCAGCTTCAAACGGATAGACCCGGCGAAACTCGTCGTGGTGGATTCATCGGGCAACCAAATGCCGGTCCAATTGTTGTACAGGGGCGGAGAGGAGCCTGAAGCCTTTGTTTTCCCCGTCAACCTGAAAGCCGGTGAAAAGGCGCTGTTTACCGTCAAGGAAGGAGAACCAAACGCGGTTGTCAACAAAACCTTTGCTCGACAGGTGCCTGAACGTAAGGACGACGTAGCATGGGAAAACGACCGCATTGCCTTCAGAGCCTATGGACCGGCCCTCGCCAACGAGCATCCCAGCAACGGTTTTGATGTCTGGTACAAGCGCACCGATGAGCTGTTTGTCGATAAATGGTATAAAAACGACCTGGCTGGT
>DOBD01000113.1:10187-18447 GCA_003506275.1 Bacteroidales bacterium
ACAAGGTGGCCCATACCCTGGGTGCCGGAGCCATTGCCCCGTTCGATGGTGACTCCATCTGGGTCTTCGGCCATTACGACCGCTTCAAACTGCTGGACAGGGGTCCGCTGCGTTCCTCCTTTATGCTGTATTATGACGAGGTGCCCTATTTAGGACACACCCTCAAAGCTGAAATTCAGGTGACCCTCGATGCGGGTTCCAACCTCAACGAGATCTGCGCCCGTTTCATCGGGGATACGACCCAACTGAAACTGGNNAAAGAGGCTACATCGGGTATGCCGAAAATACCTTGTCTCAAGGCAAGGTGGCTGCTTACCAGGGCAGAGGATACACCGGCCTGGTCTTTGTCAACCGACTGGCTGAGGTTGTTCAGGTAAACAACCACATCGCAGGTGTCAGCTTTTATGCACAAGGTGAGGTGTTCCGCTATTTTGCCGGCGCCGGCTGGGAAAAGGGTGGATTTCCCACCGATCAGGACTGGTTTGCCTATCTGGCCAATCAGTACAAGGCCAAGATCAATCCGCTTGATGTTAAAATTCTCAAATAGCGTCTGTAAAGATCGTAGGTAACCCCATTTAAACAGCCCCTAAGCCCTATTTTGGTGAAGGGGCTGTTTGTTTTTTATGTTGTATAACATGCTTTTTGAAAAGTTCCTCTGAAAAATAAGGGTTACTTTTACACGATTAAAAAAATGTCTCACCATAATAGCCCTTCTATGAGAAACACGTTTTTCAAGGCTGCCGGCCTTTTTGCCGTGGCCGCATTGTCCCTGCCCTTGTTGTTTACAGCTTGCCAGCCTTCCACAACGAAATCCGGTCTCAAGGCCGCCGATTTCCAGGTTGAGATTGACGGTAAACAAAACGATCTTTACGTTTTGACCAACAAAAACGGTATGGAAGTCTGCATGACCAATTACGGCGCCCGTATTGTTTCCATCATGGTGCCCGATAAAGACGGTGTCTATGCTGATGTTGTACTGGGCTTCGATTCCATCGGTGGTTATCTGAACAATAAAACTGACTTCGGTGCCTTTATCGGTCGCTACGGCAACCGCATCAATCAGGGTCGTTTTACCCTTGACGGTGTGGATTACCAATTGGAAACCAATAATTTCGGGCATAGCTTACATGGCGGCCCCAAGGGTTTTCAGTACCGCATGTTCGATGTGAAACAAATCGACAAGCAAACCCTTGAAGTATCTTATGTCTCTGCCGACGGTGAAATGGGCTTCCCCGGAACCCTGACCAGCAAGGCCGTGTACACCTTGACCGATGACAACGCCATTGACATCAAGTACGAAGCCACGACCGACAAACCAACCATCATTAACCTGACCAACCATTCCTACTTCAACCTGACCGGTAATCCCGAAAACGATGTGATGGGTCACGTATTGGCTATCGCCGCCGATTACTACACTCCGGTTGATCCTACGTTCATGACCACGGGTGAAATCGCCCCCGTCTGCGGTACGCCCATGGATTTCAGAAAGCCAACTCTCATTGGTGCCCGCATCGATCAATACAGCTTTGATCAATTGAAAAACGGCAACGGTTATGACCACAATTGGGTCTTCTGCCCCGAAAGAGCCGACAGCCTGCCCGTTTGCTTCGTGTTTGATACCCTCAGCGGTCGTACCATGGAAGTTTATACCAACGAACCCGGCGTGCAAGTATACTCTGGCAACTTTTTGGACGGTACCGTTACCGGTAAAAAAGGCATCGTGTACAAGCAACGCGTCGGTCTTTGTCTGGAAACCCAACACTATCCCGACAGCCCCAACAAGGCTGATTGGCCTTCCGTTGTGTTGCGTCCCGGTGAAACATACAAGAGCCACTGTGTATACAAATTCGGTGTCATGACCGATGATTGCCTGAAGGCTTGCAAGGAAAAGAAATGCTGCGAGGATTCAACGGCCTGCACCGATGATTCCACTTGCTGCAAAAAAGACTGCGGAGACTGCACGAAGAAAGACTGCGGAGACTGCAAAGAAAAGTCAACCCCCTGCTGCAAGGACGCAGCCGCTAAAAACTAATCGTCCCCGATAGAAGAAACACTCCAAAAGAATCTTACGAAGCCTACTCATACTTTGTAAGATTCTTTTGTTTCATAAACATTGAACCAGACCCGTCACTTGTAAATCCAACAACCATGACACAAAAACAAACTCAGAACTTTGCGTTCGCCCTGACCGTCATGTTCGTCGTCAGCTTCCTGCTGGGATTCATCACGACCATGAACAATTCCATGATCAACTTCTGCAAGGCAGCCTTCAACCTGGACGCCGCCCAAGGTCAGTTGGTCAACACGGCTTTTTACGGAGCCTACATCCTTTCCATTCCCTTGGCTTTGTTGATGAATAAGTTGGGCTATAAGAAAACCCTCGTGTTGGGTATCGGCATCATTGGCCTGGGCTTTATCCTGAATTTCTTCTCCATCGGACAGTTTGCCGGGACAGCCGCTATTTACTACGTCTTCCTGGGATGTATGTTCGTGGTCGCCATCGGTATCGTGTTTCTGCAGCTGGTCACCAATCCCTATGTCAAAGCCCTCGGGCCCCAGGATTCTGCTCCCAGTCGCATGACCTTGAACCAAACCCTGAACTCCCTGGCTACGACCCTGGCCCCCATGTTCGTGTCCATCCTGATCGTTTCCAACAACAACGAAGCCCCCACGGCCGAAGCCATCAAGACTCCCTTCCTGGGACTTGGCCTGTTTACCCTCTTGTTGGGTCTCATCCTGATGTTCCTCAAGTTGCCCTCCATCAAGGAAGAAGAACAACCCACCGACAGCGGTGAGGTCAAGCAATACCATAAGAGCATCTTCAAGTATCCCCATATTTTCCTGGGAGCCTTGGGCATTTTCTTCTACATGGGTGTTGAAATCGGTATCCCTAGCTTCCTGCCTCAGCGCATGGAAGGATTGGGTCTGACTTCTGCCATCCTGATTCCTGAATTCATCTCCGATTTCTTCACCTTCCTGGGCATGAACATGACGGAAGCCACCTCCATCCTGGTGCTGTACTGGTTTGGTATGTTGGTTGGCCGTGCCTTCGGATCGTTCATCCTGGGCAAGTTTGACTCCAAGAAAGTGTTGGTCGCTGCCGCTTCCCTGAGCGTGCTTTGCGTGGCCCTGTCTCTGGTGGTTGACGGCCCGCTGACCATCTGGTTGCTCATCCTCACCGGTCTGTTCCATTCCATCATGTGGCCCTGCATCTTCAACCTTGGGTTGGAAGAACTCGGACCCCACACCAAGGCCGCTTCCGGTATCATCAACACCGGTGTGATCGGTGCCGCCGTGCTGATGCCGTTAATGGGCGTTATCGAAGATGGCGTCGGTCTGAAGGCCGTGTTCGCTTGCCTCTTCATCTATTACATCTACATCATGTGGTTTACCTGGAAGGGATCACAAATCCGCATCAAACACTAACTTTTAGCGCTATATACTATGGATATTGAATTTGTAAGAAGCCGTTTCATCAAACACTTTGACGGCCAGCAAGGATCGGTGTACGCATCACCGGGTCGCATCAACCTCATTGGTGAACACACCGACTACAACGGTGGGTTTGTATTCCCCGGCGCCATCGACAAAGGTATGGTCGCAGAGATACGTCTCAACGGTACCAACAAGGTCAGGGCTTATTCCATCGACCTCAAGGATTACGTGGAATTTGGTTTGAACGAAGAAGATGCCCCTCGCGCCAGTTGGGCTCGCTACATTTTCGGCGTGTGCCGCGAAATGATCAAACGAGGCGCCAAACTGGGTGGTTTCAACACTGCTTTTGCCGGTGATGTACCCCTGGGTGCCGGTATGTCCTCCTCCGCTGCCCTGGAAAGCACCTATGCCTATGCCTTGAACGACTTGTTCAACTGTGGCATCGACAAGTTTGAACTCGCCCTCATCGGTCAGTCCACCGAACACAACTACGTCGGTGTCAAGTGTGGTATCATGGACCAATTCGCTTCCATTTTCGGTAAGGAAGGCAACCTGATGTTGCTCGATTGCCGCTCATTGGAGCACAAATACTATCCGTTCGACCCAAAGGGGTACAAACTTGTGCTGCTCGACACCGTTGTCAAGCATGAACTGGCTTCCTCTGCCTACAACAAACGCCGTCATTCCTGCGAAACGGCCGCCGCTGCCATCCGCAAGAACCATCCTCAGGTAGAATTCCTGCGCGATGCCACCATGGACATGCTCAACGAAGTCAAAGCCGACATTACAGCCGAAGACTACATGAGGGCCGAATATGTGATTGGCGAAGTTCAACGCGTGATGGATGTGTGCGCCGCACTGGAAAAAGGTGATTATGAAACCGTCGGTGCCCGCATGTACGAAACCCACGATGGCATGAGCCGCCTGTACGAGGTGAGCTGTGAAGAACTGGATTTCCTGAACGACATTGCCAAGAAGAATGGTGTGACAGGATCCCGCGTAATGGGTGGTGGTTTTGGTGGTTGCACCATCAACCTGGTCAAAGATGAATTGTATGACGCCTTCATCGCCGATGCCAAGGTGGCCTACAAGGAGAAGTTCGGCCGTCTGCCCAAGGTGTACGATGTGGTCATCAGCAATGGTGCCCGCAAAATAGTCTAATGATCGTTTGCCGCATCTCCTTTTCTGGGTTTTGCGGCAAACGTATGTTATATAACATGCTTTTTTTCGGAAAGCACCGAATATTAAGTGTTACATTTACACCAATTATTCGGATTTGAAAAAAACCTACTTCTTACAAACCACAACACCATGAATTGGAATTCACATGAATTTATTTGGATCGACTGGGTCATCATTATCGTAGGGATATTGGCTGTCACCTGGGCCGTATGGCGTACGATCAAAAAAGACAAAATGCACCAGAAAGGTGCGGACAGCGAAGACTACTTGTTTGGAAAGGGCGAACCCTGGTACATCATCGGAGCCGCCATTTTTGCCGCCAACATTGGTTCGGAACACCTGGTCGGTCTGGCCGGAACCGGTGCTAAAGCCGGTGTCGGTATGGCTCACTGGGAAATGCAGGGGTGGATGATCCTCATCCTGGGCTGGGTGTTCGTGCCCTTCTACCAGTTGATGAACAACNNACCGTTACACCCCGGCAACAGGTTCCTGGTTGTCCATCATTACGTTGATTGCCTATGTGTTGACCAAAGTGAGCGTTACCGCCTTTACCGGTGGTATCTTCCTGGAAAGCCTTCTTGGTCTGCCGTTCTGGTATGGCGCTATCGGCTTGATCGTCATTACCGGTATTTTCACTGTCCTGGGTGGTATGAAGGGTGTTATGACCCTTTCGGCCATTCAGACACCTATTTTGATTATTGGCTCCTTCCTGGTGCTCTTCCTCGGTTTGGCTGCCCTTGGTGGTGGTAGCATTGCCGATGGTTGGACGGCCATGATAGATTATTCCAAAACACTCAACGTCGGAGCAGACGGTGTGGCCCACGGGACCAACCACATGTTCCACTTCGAAACAGGCGACCCCATGTACGACGAATACCCCGGTTTTTGGGTGTTCATCGGAGCCTCCATCATCGGTCTCTGGTATTGGGCTACCGACCAGCACATTGTTCAACGTGTGCTTGGCCAACGCAAAGGTGAATCCAGCGATGTTGTCATGAAACGCGCCCGCAGGGGTACGATCGCTGCCGGTTACTTCAAGCTGTTGCCCGTGTTCATGTTCCTGATTCCCGGTATGGTTGCCGCCGCCCTGGCTGCCCGTCCTGACAGTGGTTTCACCTTGGACAACCCTGACACCGCTTTTGGTGCGATGGTTAAATTCGTCTTGCCAGCCGGTGTGAAAGGCATCGTTACCATTGGCTTCATCTCGGCTCTGGTGGCTTCATTGGCCGCTTTCTTCAACTCCTGCGCGACTCTGTTCACGGAAGACTTCTACAAACCTAACTTCAAAGGTAAAACCGAAGAACGCTACGTATTGGTCGGTCGTATCGCCACCATCGTGGTTGTGATACTGGGTATCATCTGGATTCCTGTCATGATGAGCCTTGGCAGCCTTTATTCCTACCTGCAGGGTATCCAATCCTTGTTGGCACCAGCCATGGTTGCCGTCTTCGTCCTGGGTATCTTCTCCAAGAAAATCACACCCAAGGCTGGTGAAGCCGGTCTGATTTTTGGTTTCCTGGTAGGTATGGTTCGTTTGCTGACCAACATCTTCACCGACACCGGTGCCAAAGTCATGAGCGGTGGATTCTGGGAATCAACTGCCTGGTTCTGGCAGACCAACTGGTTGATCTTTGAAATCTGGTTGCTCGTTGCCATTATGATCTTTATGGTGCTGGTATCGTTTGTCACCAAGAAACCGACCGCCAAGCAAGTTGAATTCATTTCGTTCTCCGGCGACTATAAGAAGCTGGTGAGACAAAGTTGGGACAAGTGGGATGTCATCGCCTCCCTGGGTGTTGTCATTTTCTGTGCCCTTTTCTACTGGTATTTCTGGTAACTACCATACCACATCACAGGCTCTCCGGTCAGCCATTTCTGCCGGAGAGCCGTGATGTACTAGTTCACTGTCTCTTANNCTCTTATAAACTAAAACCTGTTTTGTCGTGCTGGAAGACGTAAAAACAAATTATTATAAGGACAACGACCGATTCTATCTTTCCGTGGACTGCATTATTTTCGGGTTTCACAAAGAAGAATTGAACCTGTTGTTGATCAAACGAAATTTTAATCCCTGTAAAGGGAATTGGTCATTGGTGGGTGGATTCCTCAAGAAGGATGAGAGTCTTGATCAGACAGCTCAACGCGTTCTCCACGAATTAACCGGCTTGAACAATGTATTCATGGAACAAGTGGGTAGCTTTGGCGCCATCGATCGCGATCCCGGTGAACGGGTGGTGTCCACCGCTTACTATGCCTTGATTAATATCGAGGACTACGATCCCGAGTTGGCCACCATTCACAACGCCCATTGGGTAAAGCTCAGTGAATTGCCTCCCTTGATCTTTGACCATAAACAAATGGTCGACAAAGCCTTGCGTCGACTCAAACGGCAGGTGTCCAATCAAAGCATCGGCTACAACCTGCTGCCCAAATTATTTACCTTGAGCCAGTTTCAACAACTGTATGAGGCCATTTTGGGAAAAACACTGGACAAACGCAATTTCCGGAAAAAAGTGGCCGACATGGATTTCCTGGAAAAAACCGACGAAAAAGACAAATTGTGCTCCAAACGTGGAGCCTTCTTATACCGCTTCTGTGAAATGGACGATTGACCGTCACATCCCGGTAGCCCTTTTATAAACAACCTGCATTATGCTCGAATCACTCAAAGAATCCGTATTCAAAGCCAACCTGGACCTGGTCAGACACGGCCTGGTTATCTTCACCTGGGGCAACGTCAGTGCCATTGACCGTGCTTCAGGCCTGGTTGTCATCAAACCCTCCGGTGTATCGTACGACGACATGACTGTCAACGACATGGTCGTCGTCAATCTGTNNCGGGGTAGTACATACTCATTCCACCTACGCGACCGCCTGGGCGCAAGCCGGCAAGGATATACCCAATATTGGCACGACCCACGCCGATTATTTCAGTCAGGACATTCCCTGTACCCGCGACATGACAGAAGCAGAGGTCATGGGAGGAGCCTACGAGCTCGAGACTGGCCGTGTTATCGTCGAACGCTTTCAAGGCATGGAACCTAATCACGTGCCTGGCGTGCTCGTCAAAAACCACGGACCTTTCTCTTGGGGTAAAGATGCCCACGACGCGGTACATAACGCCGTGGTGATGGAACAAGTTGCAAAAATGGCCCATATTGCCTACCTTGTCAACCCTTCGTTGGACATGAATCCTCACCTCATTCAAAAGCACTTCTTCCGCAAACACGGACCGGGTGCCTACTATGGACAATAAAAAAAGGGTAGGGGGGATGTCATCTCCCAACGCCGACAGTATACACTTACTTAATTAATAATGATATGAACTACAAAGATTTAGAAGTTTGGTTTGTCACCGGAGCCCAATTGCTTTACGGGGGCGATGCCGTTGTAAAAGTAGACGCTCACTCCAACGAAATGGTCAAAGGGTTGAACGATTCTGGTCGTTTGCCCATCAAAGTCGTGTATAAAGGTACCGCGAATTCTTCTTCCGAAGTATCTGAGATCATGCGTGCCGCCAACGGTGACACCAAGTGCGTCGGTATCATCACCTGGATGCATACGTTCTCTCCAGCCAAGATGTGGATTCATGGGTTGATGGACTTCAAGAAGCCCTTGCTGCACCTGCACACCCAGTACA
>DOBD01000113.1:18520-19914 GCA_003506275.1 Bacteroidales bacterium
ACCAGTCGTCTGCGCAAACCCCGCAAGGTGGTTGTCGGCTACTGGAACGACAAAGGCACCCAGGAAAAGATAGCCGTTTGGATGCGCGTTTGCGCCGGTTGGGCCGATGCTCAGGATATGCGTATCATCCGTTTCGGTGACAACATGAACAACGTAGCTGTAACCGACGGTGACAAGGTGGAAGCCGAAATCCGTTTGGGTTACCACGTAGACAATGCCCCCATTGCCAAACTCGTTCCTTACGTCAATGCCGTAACGGAAGCTGAAATCGATGCCTTGGTCGACGAATACGCCCGTATTTACGAAATGGCCCCCGATGCCGCCAAGGGCGGTGCCAACCACAGCCATGTCAGGGCAGCCGCTGCTCAGGAAATCGGTCTGCGCCGTTTCTTGGAAGATAAGGGCGCCAAAGCGTTTACCACCAGCTTCGACGAACTCGAAGGCATGGATCAGCTCATGGGTTTTGCTTCCCAACGCCTCATGGCTGAAGGGTATGGTTTCGGAGCCGAAGGAGACTGGAAATCGGCCGCCCTTGTCCGCACCATGTGGGTGATGGGCCAAGGCCTGCCAGGTGGCAGTTCCTTCCTGGAAGACTACACCCTCAACTTCGACGGAGAAGAAAGCACCATCCTTCAGGCCCACATGCTGGAAATCAGCACGGCCATTACCACCCAAAAACCCAAATTGGAAGTACACTTCCTGGGTATCGGTGACGCCGGCACCTGCGCCCGTCTGGTGTTCCAGGCTCACGAAGGCAAAGGTATCGCTTGCACCATCGTGGACATGGGCAACCGTTTCCGCATGATCTGCAACGATGTCGAAGTCGTCAAACCCCAACCGCTGCCTATGTTGCCCGTAGCTTGTGCCCTCTGGAAACCCATGCCCAACTTTGAAGTGGGTGCCGGTGCCTGGATTTTGGCCGGTGGTACCCACCACTCCAGTTTCTCCTTTGCCTTGACCAAGGAATACATGGAAGACTACGCTGAAATCGCCGATATCGAACTGTTGCTCATCGACGAAGACACGACCATCCGCTCTTTCAAGCAGGATATCCGCAACAACGAAGTGTATTACATGTTGAACAAAGCCCTGCGATAAGCCATGAGCAAATACGTTATCGGATTGGATTACGGTTCCGACTCTTGCCGCGCCTACATTGTGGACGCAGCCACCGGAGTCGAACAGGGGACTGCTGTCAAGTATTATCCCCGTTGGATGAAAGGACTGTATTGCCAGCCTACGGCCAATCAATACCGCCAACATCCCAACGATTACATTGAATGTTTGGAAGGTGCCGTGAAAGAAGCACTGGCCAAATGTGATCCTTCAGTGGCCGCCAACGTGATCGGTATGTCGTTCGACACCACCGGTTCCACGCCTGTGTTCACTGACAA
>DOBD01000100.1 GCA_003506275.1 Bacteroidales bacterium
CGTGATTGTAGGTCCAACCAACGCCGTCGGCCATGTTGGGGTGTTCGCGGTTGGCGCGCATGATTTGCCGGCTATGCACCCCGACAGCCGGTTCCAGTCGTCCATCGTGAGCATCCACGACGGAAAGGGTGCTGCCCGTGTAACGCACGTTGCTTGTTTGCCCCTGTGTCGTCAAGTTCACCGTTAGCAAACAGAGGCATAGTCCGGTGATGTGTCGTTGCAGGCTGTTCATCGGAGTTCTTTTACGGGTTTTATCGCGAGGGTACGCATGAGTTTATTGAATGTCTTTCGACTGACAGTCAGCACCGTACCGTGCTTATGTCCGGCCGGAAAACGGATGTCGTCCGAGAGAGATTCAAAACTTTCAAAATCCAGGGTGTTTACCCCATCGTAGCTGTGATTTTGGTAATCATCGTAGTAAAGATGCCACTTGGCGCCCAATTTGACCACAGAGGGCCCTTCGGTCAGGAAGCCAGTGAAGGGTTTTGAATCGTTGGTCCATGGTCCCAGCGGACTGTTGCCAAAGGCGACCTTGAGGGCCCTGACGGGTCTGGTGTTATCCTTGAATACCAACACATAATCCTGGGGGCCTCTGCGAACGATGGTTGCGTCAATCACGCTGTAGCCGGGGTCGTAAAACAAGGCAGTAGGCGTGAATGTGCTGAAGTCCTTCGTGGTTACGTAGTAGAGGCGGTGGTTGTTGCCTTCCTCCTCGATGCCTTTATCAAAACGGTAGGGCACTGTGGAGGCCCAAACAATGATGAATCGATCCTCTTCCTTATCATAGTAGAGTTCCGGGGCCCAGACGTTGACGGTAGTTGGTTCATGAGCCATCACGACGATGTGTTTCTGGGGTGACCAATGTACCAAGTCCGTGGAGCTGGCGTAACCGAAACCGTAATCCTCTTTCCAGCTCGAGGTCCAGACCAGGTGGAAGGTGCCCTCTTTTCCTTGCACCAACGAGGGATCACGCATGACACGTTGGGTGCCGACGGCAGGTTTCAGCAAGACAGTATCCAGGTCGTACCAGTCATAGCCGTTGTAGCTGTACAATAGCCTGAGACCAGCCGTTGCCGGTTCGTGAAAGGACGTGAACAGGTAGACATCGCGCTTATCGCTGCAGGCTGTCAACGACAGAAGCAATAGACACATCAGGCAGCACCTGTACCGCCAGTCCAACTTCAAAAGGTATTTTTTGCTAGGTAGAGAGTGCATTTTGAGGACTTCAACGGGTTAACCATAATACGGCAAAGGTATGGGCAGGGACCGTCAATACCCGTTCCCTGCCTCCGTTGACTCTGAAGACAGGGCCAGTGCGGATGCCTGTCCTGGCGTCCAGCCATTGAGCCTTGAAAACGCCCATCACGCCCTTGAGGTTGATCCTCAAGGTTGAACCACGTTTCACGTAGGCAATGTATCCGGTCTCTTCGTCGGCCAGTAGCCAATAATCAGGTGTCAGGGCGGGATCTACCGGTTTCAGCGAAACAGCCGTTGTCAGAAACTCGGCGGGTAAACCAGTCGGCAGGTTACACAAGGAGGCTCCGGCCATGAAGGCAGGCCAGCCGCTGAAGGCTTCTTCAGAGGCGAAGACCACGGCTTTGTCGGGAAAGATGTGTTTATAGTCACGAACGGTCCAGTATTCCAGATCCTGCTTGTCGGTGACAGAGGCCGCTTGCTCCGAGGGTTTATTACCACCTTGGGAAACCAGACCTTTGCTTCTGAGGCGTTCGTGCTGACGTGGCGCCAGGTGTTGGCCACCTTGAGGAGCGTACAGTTGACCTCCTGGCAGGTAGCGCCAATAGTTGGTATCGATGATGTCTATCAGCGCAGCCCTGACAGGATCGGACAGGATGGCATCCTGCACATCTTTGGTCACACTGAGGGCAACCAAGGTTTGACAACCGGTTTCCCGCTCCCATTCAGCGATGACATCCAACCAGAATTGGACAAACGACAGGGGTCCCGTGTATTCGGCGCTCACGAAATGCACCACATTGCTGTTGTTCCTGAAGGCGTTCAGACATTGCCTGATGTAGTTTTTGTGAAGGGCTCTGTAGGCTGGGTCCGTCAGGTCGTAGAATTGCTCGGCCATGAACACCCGCTTGTCGCCGGCGTAGTTGACAGGTTCGGGAAAGGGGGTGTCGTTGATGTTGTTGGCCGTTCGCCAGGGACAATCCGTCCAGTGGGCACCGGCTTCCAGGATGTTGTGCTGGAAATAGTGTTGATGGAAAAGCAGTAGCCCTTTTTGTTCGCCCAGGTCGGCGTAGGTCTTGAGTCGGAGCCAATACCAGGTATTCCATTTGGTCAGATCGTAGCGGCTCAAACCGTCGTAAGCCCTTCCCAGCCCGCTTCTAGCAAATGGTTGTTCGTAGAAGGGTGCCCAGACATCCCCATCCAGGCGACGCACCCGTTGGTGGTCATCCCGACGACGTTCGTACCAAAGCCCATAATTATGGTTGAGGGCTACTACCCCTTGTTGTTTGAGTTGGTCTGTCATGGCCTCCAAGTCGTCGGTCAAGCCGGTGCCAGTTCGTCCTGGGACATACCGGGTGATGTGGGGCTGGGCATTGGCCAGGTAGCGGGCTTTGGTGTTGCCACTCCACCAGGTTACTTTTTGTCGTTTGCCTGTGAGGATTTTTTCACCACTGACCAGCCAGCCATTGAGCAGGCTTACCGTCTGAGGTGAGGGTTGTTTAGGGGTCAACTTGGGCTTTAGATCATCTACATCGGGCAGTTTGGCTGTCGTCGTAGGCAAGGGATAGGCGGCGAGTTGCTGATCAATCCATCGGTCCAGGGTTATGGCCACCGTTTTCGCTGCTTCCGATTGCTGCGCAGCCACCTCGTAGGTAGGGCTGCTGGAGGGCTCTCCAGCCACCGGCAACAACCATGGGTCGTAGGGTTGACGGCCCAACCGCTCGTTCAGCTGGGCATAATAGAGACTGCGGGGTTGCACGTGGCTGTCTGACTCCGTCCAGGATCCGTCGCCCTGGTATTGACCCCAGGTACCGAAGGCCCAGTTTTGGGCGGTTGGCGGTTGCGGGCATTCCACAAGGGAAGCAGCGCATTGCCAGAAGACCGAGTTGGCCGCTGTCCATCCGGCCCCTTGTCCATCCTGGCCTCGATTGGCAAAACGCAAGGCTTGACCATCGACCTGAACCACGTCGAACAGCAGACCGTTGGCCCAGGAGCCCAGGCTTCCACTGAAACTGTGAGCTCCCACCGACAGACATTGCACAAAGGCGTTGGGACCTGAGGTAAGGTGACCGGAGGCAAAATCATGGTAGCCCAGTTCGGCATAGAGGCGTTGAAACAGGTTGAGCTGCCCTTCGTTGTAAAAGGTATAACGGCGATACCCACCGATTTCGGAAACGGGGTCCAGGGAAATGATGTCTTCAACGGTGATGTGCCTGGCTGTTTCCAGGGCGTGCACGGCGGAACCGGCAAAACGGCTGACCTTGAGGCGGCGCACCCAGCAGTGTTCACAGTTTTCAAGACTGACGGCGTTCCAACGGTGGTTTTCATCCTTGGCATTGTCCGAATCGACGGTAGAGGCCAGGTGAAGGTTTTCCACTCCGCAACGGCTGATGCGTCCGGGCCAGGTTAGTTTGGATACGGTGGTTATTCCGTATTGCGGATCGAGGGCGTTGGTCAAGGGGGCATCAAGTGTGAGTTTGTTACCTGCGACGGCAGTAAGGGTTCGTTCCCAACAAAGGATTTGATTGCCAAGCTTCCAACCCAGGGTGGTATTGCCGCCCCCGAAATGAGCGGTTCCCAGGCGGGTTATCCACGCCTCGCTGTCCAGGCGCCTGATGATGATCCTGTCACCCACCTTGAACGACCCACTCTTGACAGTGAGTTGCAGACTATTGACAGGTACATAGCTGTCAGCTATCTCAACGGCTTCAGCCTCCTGCTTGTCGTTCTTGCCACCAATCGTAATGAGGGTGGCCCTGTCCTGCCCTGTACCCAGTAACGTCGTTCCACCTTCCTGCAAACCAGCGCCACGCAGCACGACACCATCGGTATGGAGTGTCAGACTGCCGCTCACTTCGTACGTGCCAGCCTCCAGTTGAATGGCGCCCCTGAAACCATCGGCATCGGGAATAAGGGTGGATACATGGTCGATGGCAGCCTGGAGTCGGGCGGTGTTGTCTCCCTTACGGTGAGGCACGACCAATACAGCTTCAACGGTTGGGATGGGCAACTCAGATTGCTCGTAACCGCAATAGGAAAAATCGGGCACCCGGTTACCCTGCTCATCGGGGGTATACACCAAGCGACCTGCCTCCAAACGAATGGGGGGCTGTGGCTTGGCCGCCTTTTGAGCTGACAATGACGATAGGGTTGACAACAGCATCACCGTCATACACAGTAACGGCATGAAAGCGACTGTCTGCTTTCGAATCGCTGAGATCTGCTTTTCCATGGTCATTTTTTTTCTTTTCCGATCAATGTACGTTGGTCGCCTTCAGGCGTTCGTTCCAGGCCTCCCGTTCTTTTTTTAGGTCATACCCTCTGGCGGAAAGGTAGTTATTGATGCGTCCCTTGTACTTTCCAAACCAGGCATGCTTGGCGTTGGAAGAGGAGGCATCCATGGCTAGTTCTCTGGCTTCCAGCAACCAGATCATGATCTGTTGTTTTTCTTCTCCGGTCAACGTCGGTATCATGTCCAACTGAGCCTTATAGGTAACGTTGAGTACATTGTAGGTCATGCCGTTTTTCACAGCGTCAACCTGTTCGGGCGTTAGCAAGGCCTGCAAGCGCGCGACAAACGCAGCATGGAGTGGATAAAGAGCCGCATCGCGTACTTGCTCCAACTGACGGTTGAGGCTGTCTTTGGCAGGGCCTTTTAGGGTTGAGGAGTTGAGCTGTTTCATGGCAGCCTCGTGCGTGTCGTGCACCACTCCCAGGGCTTTGTACTGGTCGACCAGGGTTGTGGTGACAGTGTTGATCAGTGCCGTATCGTGCAATCCCAAGGTTGCAACAATCTTGCTTGCCCTATCGGTTAATACGGTGTGGTAATCATCCTGTCCGAAAAGTGGCCAGGCCAAGTTACAGAGCAAGACAAGTACAGTAAATCGAACGTAGTGCATCATAGTCAAAACAGGCGTATCATTTATTTAGCCAGGTCTCCTTCTTTCTTCGCCAACGTGTCGTGATTGTTGGCAGGATCTGTCCAATCGACCTTGACCGTAGGATTTATACCATTGATGTATTTCTCAATGTTGGTGTAACCGTCGCCGTTGCAGTCTTTCGTCGCATCCGAAGGGTCATTTGGATCAAGGCCGAAGGTGCGTTCCCAGCTGTCGGGCATGCCGTCACCATCGCTGTCCTTGCGGGGTTTGCCCTTGTACTCGGGATAGCCACCCACCTGACTGATGTCAGTGATGACACCGATTTTGTAGGAATCCACGGCGGCGCGTCTGTATTTGAACACGGGCACCTGGTCGGTGTTGACGTCCTTCAACGGATTGATAGTGCCGGTTCTGACTGTGTTGGTTACCCTGATGTCCACAGCATCCCGCTTGGGCCAGGTGGCTCCAGCGTTGGCCAAGACGTACTCAAATGCCTCCTGGGCCTTCATGATGGGGAACGTAGGCATGGCGAAGGGTCTACGTGAACGCATGGCGTCCGTGTAGGGTCCACAGTCGGCCAGGTCTTCAACCTGCACCCCACCCTTCCAGTTATCGGCGGTAATGTCAGGAAAGCCTTCCATGATGTTGCCATCGGCATAAACCCTGCCATAGACCTTATAGGACAACTTGCTACGGCCTGATTCGGGCTTGACGATGCGGTGGGAAATGGGACCCTTGGTTGGTGTGGCAGGACCTGGTTTGTAGTAATTGTTGATGATGTTGTACATGGCCCGGTAATCACCCCCGTCCATGGTGCGGTGGGTCCAGTTGAAAACAACGTTGTTGACAAAGTTGAACACACCAAACCAGCCATTGGATGGGTTACGTCCCGTGTTGTTGGCCCAAAGGTTGCGCATAAAGGTGGCGTTTTCCCCACCGATGGTACTGCCGAAGGAATGGTTCCAGGTATCCAGGGCCTCTGACGAGATGGAGTTTTGAATGGTCACGTTGACGGTAGGCAGTTTAGCCGCCGTGCTCCCCGTTCCATCTTCGTACATATGGCGGTAGAAGGAAATGTTTTCATCCAATCCCCAGCTGGCTGAGATATGGTCAAGCATGATGTTGCCGATGGGATTGCCTCCAAAGCTGTCGTCACGGCGCCCTACCCAGGTCTCACCACGGCGAAAACGCATGNNCATCGTGTGTATCCACCCAAAAGCTTTCACCGGCTACACAGACACCATCACCGGGAGCCGTCTGACCAGCTATTGTAATGTAGGGGGCTCTGACTGAAATGGGCGTCTTCAGACGGATGATACCGGCCACGTTGAATACCACAATGCGGGCACCGCCTTGTTCACAGGCCCAGCGCAGGGTGCCAGGGCCACTGTCTTCCAGGCTGGTCACGACCAGGACTTNNGCCACGACCTCCGGGAGTATAGGCACCACCTCCCATGGCACCGGGGAATGCGGGTATGTCACATTGCAACAAATCGTAGGGACGGTGAGCCCAAGGTACATAAGGTCTGCCTTTCAAGGCTTCGGCTTCCACCACAGGTAAGGCTTCGGCCCAGGCCGCATCGGAAGCTTGACGGAAAGCCGTCATCAAGGAGTCAGCCTGGCGTTGAACGTCGGGTGTTATGGTAGGGTACTGCGCAAACAACGTGAATGCACTGAAGGCAAGGACCAGCGTGGTGGTAAAACGGTGGGTCATAAACGGGAGTTTTAGGGATTAACAACAGGAATGTCCATGGATTCAAGCACGGCCTTGACCTTATCCCTTTCCTCTTTGCGGAAACGGTGGTAAGGAGAAGCCATAAAATCAGAGCAAATGCCCAACAGGGAACAGGTGCATTTGAGCCCTTTCAGATAACTGGAGCCGTAACGGCCTATCTTATAAATGGTGTTGCTAATGTACATGACCTTTTCCTGCAAAGGCAGGATAGCATCCAGGTCGCGACGCACGGCTGCCTCGTACAAATCAGTATACAGCCTGGGGAACATGTTGGCACCACCGTTTACACCCCCGTCAGCACCGAAGAGAACGGCCTCTGCCGTCAATTCCTCCGGTCCCACCAGCAAGGAAAACGAAGGGTTCTCCTTTTTAATGGTTTGGATCAGGGTATGAAAGTAGACCATGGCTCCGGAGCTATCCTTAAGACCGATCACATTGGGATGTTGAGCGATGGTCCGCACGGTAGCCGGTTCAAACGAGACTTTCACATGGGAGGGCATATTGTAAAGAAAAACGGGCAAGGGCATGTGGTCGGCCAGGTCCTCGTAGTATTCGATGAGTTCCTGCTGTGAAGGCGCGTAGTAATAGGGTGGCGCGGAAACCACAGCGGCAGCGCCTTCTTTCTGGGCTATTTCTGCCAGTCGAAGGCTCTCAGTCAGGGAGGTATCGGTCACGCCCACCAGTACGGGTATCCTGCCTGCTACCTGACGGCATACTCGTTCCACTAACTCGTAACGCAAAGCATAGCTCAAGCTCGGTGCCTCACCCGTTGTGCCCAGGATAAACAATCCGTGTATGCCACCCTCGAGCATGTGTTCAACCAATCGTTCCAGCCCTTCGACGTCCAACTGGTTTTTGTACAATAATGGCGTAATCATGGGGGGAATAATACCCCTGAAAGGTGCTGTCGGTGTGCTCATAAGGATCCACGGATGATCAGACGGGTTGGAATATACACTTGTACCCGCTCGTTATGGTTGATGAAACGGGCAGCCTGGATGCCCATTTGTTGGAAATCGGTCGAAATGGTGGTGATACCGTTATCAATGATTTCAAGCATGGGAGCATCGTTGAAGGTGACAATACCCACATCCTCCCCCAGCTTCAAGCCCTTGGTCCGACAGATTTTGATCGCTTCGATCAAGTCGGCATGGGAAACAATCAAGTAGGCCTCCCCAGGCACGATATCGGCCTCCATCACTGAGTGTTCCCTCAGTTCACTTCTCAGGTTATTTTCGGCACAAAAACGGTGAAAATAGTGAATGCCGCCTCTAGGGTGTTCGGAATTCGCGGGAAACATAAAATTTAGTTTCCTGTATTTTTTAAAGAGATGCGCACCTGATTTGAGACAGTCGTATAAGGTCGTATCAAAACCTTGACAGACATACGCGTAACTGCTTTTTTCGAACTTCCCAAAGTCGAGGAGCAGCAGTTTGCTCTTGTCTATCAAGCTTAACACCTCTGAAAACTGGTCGTTGTACAGGTTCATCACCAGGTACTTGTTGTATCGACCAATGCTGTTTTTGATCACGGTATTGAAATGCTCCGCGTTGTAATGATGAAAGTAAAGATCAAGCCTGTTGTTGGGGCTGATATTGCGGGTCAAGGCGTTATACAGGTCATTTTTGTAAGGACTGAAAATATCCANNNTGAAAGCTGTGTCTCTGGCTACGTTGTATCGGGCACTGATCTGGTTGATGGAGGGCAACATCTCCCCTTCCTTAAATTCCCCTTGTGAAATGGCCAACCGTATGGCCTCAGCCATTTGCTTGACTTTGGTCGAATTAGATAAAAAATTGACTTCCATTCGATTAGATTTAACGCTAAGGCGGCAGCCAGTCGGTGGCAAACTGTGCTGTTCTATGCTGTTCTACAGGACAAAAATAGTACAGTTTGGTCGAATTTCGGTCAGGTCAAATATGTTTTGCAACATAAAAAGCAACTCTTCGATGCCGTTGCTACGATGGTTTTATCTCTCTGCTTCGAGACCGCTCCCCTAGGCGGAATCGAAGAGAACAAGTGGTACAGAAAGGTTGTAAAGAGGGATAAGGGATGGCAACCCTCCGTAGTCGGGGTGCCATCCCTTATCCCCCCCCAAAAAAAAAGCCTCCGATTCCAAATGGAACCGGAGGCTTTTACTATGTAAGTTATTCCCTGGCAATGCAGGGAGTCAGACCTGTGTCGTGAATGTCATCAACCCAGGAAGCCGAGCAGGACACCGGCAGCAACAGCCGATCCAATCANNCGGACCCATGGCATGCATGAGCAAGTGGTTCTTGGGATCATAGGACAGACCCACTTTTTGCGAGTTACGGGCAGAATCGGGCACGGCCGACACTCCAGCATTGCCAATGAGCGGATTGATTTTGTTTTCCTTCGACAAAAAGAGGTTGAAGAATTTGACAAACAGAACGCCGGAGGCTGTGGCAATGATGAAAGACAAAGCCCCAATTCCGAAAATCAAAATTGAGTCCAACGTCAGGAATTGAGTGGCTTGC
>DOBD01000139.1:0-123 GCA_003506275.1 Bacteroidales bacterium
TCTTTAGCATCTGGGCTACCATGTTTTCATAGACGTATCCAAGATCGGCACTCAATTTGTCACTGAGTAACTTTTCATAAATGATGTTTTCAGTAAATTTCTTATCCCAAAAGGCAAGTGTGA
>DOBD01000139.1:145-4733 GCA_003506275.1 Bacteroidales bacterium
GGAGAGCCAAATGGATAACCATTGAATCCTTCATTTCTGTGATGATTTCAGATAAACGGTTGTAACGAGTGCCGTCCGTTGCACTCCAGGCCAGGTAGCGGTTGGCGTTTCTGTTGAGTTCTGCTGGTATTTGGTGGAAAAGCTTTGACGCGTTGCCTGTTGGGTCAATCCGATTAAAGTCCTTTTCGTATAGGTTGATGATGGTCCGTTTTACCCGATCCACTTTCGCCATGTTGTTGGTCTCAATAAAGGTTGATACAGCTTGCGGCATTCCTCCCACAAGCATATATAACCTGAAGTCCCGCATAAGCGACCGGTTGGCTGCGTTGCCCAATGATTGTTTTTCGTTGAAGCATTTGGCTAGCATGGGCACCGTTACATAATCGTCCAATGCCCACCTGAATTCCTCATAGTCCAACGGATACATACAGATTTCTACTTCCTCACTCGGAATGAGGATGTCCTTGATGTTCTTTCGAATAGATAATAGCGAACCAGTTTCGATGTAGTCATACCTGTGGTCTTGTACAAGGTATTTGATGGCTTGTCTTGCCTTGGGCGCCTGTTGTACCTCGTCAAAGATGATAACCGATTTTCGCTCTTTCAATGCAACCCTGTAAATCATCTGTAACCGCATGAAAATGTAGTCCAAATTGGAGACATCGTTGAACAGGTTTCGAACCTCATCCGAACAGGCAGCAAAGTCTATTTGGATGTATGATTCATACTCCTTTCTGGCAAACTCCTCGGCAATGGTGGATTTGCCGACACGGCGGGCTCCCTTTATCAAAATGGCGGTGCTTCCGTTGTCTTCCCGCTTCCATTGAAGCAATTCATCATAAAGCTTTCGGTTGAATATCATTGTTAGGTGTTTATATTCAGTTACAAATTAAAGCGAATATTCACGATTCTCAAAATATTTTTCGCGAAAAAGTGCACGATTCTCAAAATTTATTATGTCGAAATGAACACAATTCTCAGATTTGCAAAATGCATAGGATTTGAATCCGGCAAAAAAATAGCATTAAGCCTTGAATCAAGGGTTTGTTAGTTTGGTAAATCCGAAAAAACGCCGTACTTTTGCAGGCCGATTATTATCAAAAAAAGTGTAAGAATTTAATTCTTAGCTGATTATATTGTTCAATGTGTCCTGAACAAGGGTCAGCGAAGGAATTAGCCAAGTGTTAAACAACTAAACAGTAAGCAGTGGATACTTTAAGTTACAAGACCATTTCTGCAAACAAGGCCACCGTTCAAAAGAACTGGGTCGTGGTTGACGCCACCGACCAGATTCTGGGCCGTTTGGGAACAAAAGTCGCCAAGTTGCTGAGAGGCAAGTACAAGACGAACTTTACCCCTCACGTGGATTGCGGTGACAATGTGATCATCATCAATGCGGAAAAAGTAAAATTGACGGGCAACAAATGGAATGACCGTATTTATTTGAGCCACACGGGCTATCCCGGTGGTCAGCGTGAGTCGAATCCCGCCAGAATCCTGGCCAAGGACCCCCTCAAACTGTACAAGAAAGTGGTGTTGGGCATGCTCCCCAAAAACAAGTTGAGCGATGCCATCATTGGCAATCTGTACGTATACGCAGGCAGCGAACATCCGCACGCAGCGCAGAACCCTACAGCCATCGATTTAAACACTCTTAAATAAGCAGTATGGAAGCAGTAAATGCAATAGGAAGAAGAAAAGCAGCGATTGCCCGCGTCTTTTTGACTGAAGGTAGCGGCGCCATTACCATCAACAAGCGCACGCTCGACAATTATTTCCCCTCCAGCATCCTCCAGTACGTGGTTAAACAACCGCTGAACAAACTGGGTGTTGCCGAGAAGTACGACATTCGTGTCAACCTGGACGGTGGCGGTTTCAAAGGACAAGCCGAGGCACTGCGCCTGGCCATCGCCCGTGCCCTGGTCAAGATCAATCCCGAAGACAAAGCCGCTCTGCGTGCCGAAGGCTTCATGACCCGCGACGCCCGCGTCGTTGAACGCAAGAAACCGGGTCGTCCCAAAGCCAGGAAGCGCTTCCAGTTCAGCAAGCGTTGATGGTTGATACCACTGCTTTTTTTAACACGACAAAAGAAGCGTTTAGTATCTAAATGGCAGGGACTTCTGCCGGTGAGAGCCAGCCAGGACTACCCTGCGATTGAATGAATCCAAAGAATGTAAACGATTAAACAAACCAACATGTCCAGAACTAATTTTGATCAACTTTTGGAAGCCGGTGTGCATTTCGGACACCTTAAAAGAAAATGGAACCCTGCCATGGCACCGTACATTTTCATGGAACGCAACGGCATCCATATCATCGACCTTCACAAGACCGTAGCCAAGGTGGACGAAGCCGCCGACGCTCTGAAGAACATCGCCAAAGCAGGCAAGAAGATCTTGTTTGTTGCTACCAAGAAACAAGCCAAGCAACTCATTGCTGATATGGCTACCTCTGTAAATATGCCTTATGTGATTGAACGTTGGCCGGGTGGAATGCTGACCAACTTCCCCACCATCCGCAAGGCCGTCAAAAAAATGACGACTATTGACAAGATGATGACAGACGGTACGTTTGACAACATGTCGAAACGTGAAAAGTTGCAGATCTCCCGTCAGCGCGCCAAACTCGAAAAGAACCTTGGTTCCATTGCCGACCTGAACCGCCTGCCTTCAGCCCTGTTTGTGGTTGACGTCATGAAAGAACAGATCGCCGTGTTGGAAGCTCAGCGTCTTGGTATTCCCGTTTTCGCCATGGTTGATACCAACTCCGATCCCAACCAGATTGATTTCGTGATCCCCGCCAACGATGATGCTTCCAAGTCAATTGAAGTCATTGTTTCCACGTTGTGTGCTGCTATCCAGGAAGGGTTGGAAGAACGCAAGGTAGAGAAAGCCGACAGTAACGCTGCTGCTGACAGTGATGACAAAGCCGATGCTCCCGTGAAGCGTGAACGCCGCGGTAAAGCCAAGAAGGAACTGATTCAGAAAGACGACGCCGAAGCCCTCAAGGCCAAAGTCGCCTCCAAGTACATCAAAGAAGACGAAGACTAATTAATACAACGCATATGGCAGTAACTATGGCAGAAATCTCGAAGCTCCGCACGATGACGGGAGCCGGGATGATGGATTGCAAGAACGCTCTGATTGAGGCCAACAACGATATGGAGGCCGCTATCGAAATCATACGAAAAAAAGGACAGGCTGTGGCCGCCAAACGTTCCGACCGCGAGGCTTCTGAAGGTTGCGTCCTGGCCGGCGCCAACGGTGGATTCGCCGCTGTGTTGGCCCTGAAATGTGAAACCGACTTCGTGGCTAAAAACGCTGATTTCATCGCGTTGACCCAGTCCATCCTTGACTTGGCTCTGGCTGAAAAGCCCGCCACCCTGGAAGATCTGAAAAACCTCAAGCTCGGAGAACGCAGTGTTCAGGATAACATCACCGAACGCATCGGTATTACCGGTGAAAAAATGGAATTGGACTTCTACGAAGTGGTTAACGGCGAAGCCGCTGTTTCCTACATCCACCCAGGCAACAAACTGGCCACCATCGTCGCCTTCAACAAGGCCGTTGATTACCAGGTTGGTCGCGACGTGGCCATGCAGGTGGCTGCCATGAGCCCCATTGCCTTGGACCGTGACTCCGTGCCCGCCAAGGTGATTGAGACTGAATTGGAAATCGGCCGTGACAAAGCCCGTGAAGAAGGCAAGCCTGAAAACATGCTGGACAAGATTGCCCAGGGTCGTTTGAATAAGTTCTACCAGGAATCAACCTTGGTTGAACAAGCGTTTATCAAGGACGGCAAGATGACGGTTCAACAATACCTGACTTCTACCGACAAAGAGCTGAAGGCTATCGCTTTCAAGCGTGTCACCTTGAATCAGGAATAAGAACCACCGCATTATTAGCCGGCTGTCAGCCAACAGCCGCTCAAAGATCAGCACCGGGAGCCCTAGCTTCCGGTGTTGTTTTTTTCAAGGGATGCCCATTCTTTGATCTCTTTTCAACGTTTGGTAGCACTTTTTATTTGCCTTCGATTCCGCTTCCCTAGGCGGAGTTAGGCATTGTCTCCAGCTCGGTTCCTCAAGGCTTGCGCACGCTTCGACATTGGCGCCGATCGTTCGTCTCAAGTGACTCACGAATCGGCCTTGCCAATCTCAAAGCATCCGCTGGCGCCTCTCGTCAAGTTCGCTGTCGTCAACGCCCAACCCCGCAGGCGGTCCGCTCCGATAGGGGTAACATCAAGCAGCTACCATGTATGAAAGTGCAATCAAGATGAATCCACTTGAGGTGAAGTATGGTCCCCCAGTATCTAACCAACACTTAGCTCGAAGGTATGACTTGCTGGGCTATACCCTGACAGTAGGTAGAACTGTTTTATAATGATGCCCCTGGTCTGGGCTTGACGTTCCTTGCTCTCTCTTACGAGGTAGTACCTTGATGATATCACTGCGGGAGCGCACCGCCAGCGTGATTGGGTGTTGCTGACGGCGACTTTGACGAGGGGCGCCAGCGAACCCGACGAGAGCGGCATTGCCGACTTGTGAAGTCACTTGAGACGAACAATCGGCGCCGCTGTCTAGGGGACGCAA
>DOBD01000101.1 GCA_003506275.1 Bacteroidales bacterium
TAATCCAAACTTTTTCATTATCGTGTGTGTTTTCTAGATAGACGTCAAATTGGGCAAAACGTTACGTCTTTACCGTCATTTTTTTGTAACCGCGTTGTTTAAAAGTTGATGGGCAGATTGATCAATTTGTCCGTCGTTTGCTGTTCAACGGTTTTGCGTTCCCGTTCGATGGTTTCGCCTACTTTGAAGGAGTAGACATACATCAACATGATCCCCATATCCTTGTGCACATACATGTGCTGTGTTTGTGTCAGGGCGGCGGTGTTGATGTTGCTTTGCTGGTGCATAAAGTCCTTGCTGAAGGGGTTGTAGGCCATGAGTCGTAGCACGCTGTTGTTCTTGAATTGTTTACCCAGGCCGATCAGGTGCATCAGGTCCATGCGGGTCTCTGTCTGACCGTCCAGCATGGGGCCGTTCCAGTTGATCAAGGTTATCAGGTGCATGTTGGCCGGCAACGGACACATCGCAAAGCCGTTCCAGCTCCACCCCCTGCGGTCGGTCGCATCGATCTGGTTCAGGTACTTGTTCACATGGAACAGGCTGTAACGCACATTGGAATTGATCATGACAGGGCCCACTTGTGCGTTGATCGAGAGGTTGCCTCCGTATTCGTAGCCGTTGGAGATGTTGGCCGGCAGGCTTTCGAAACGTCCTGTTTGCGCGTTTTCCCGCACAATGGTTTGAATTAACCCCGATTTGTACTCATAATACACCTGCGGAGAAAGGTTGATGGTCGATTTCTTGAACGGCAGACGCAGGGTGTAGGTCAACTGGATATTGTCCCTGTAGGCCGGTTTGAGGTCGGGATTACCTTGACTGATGGTCAGGCTATCGACCACGCTCACCAGGGGATTGAGTTGGCTGGTGGATGGACGGATGACCCGACGGGAATACCCCAGTTTCAAACTGTTGTCGCCGTTGATGGTATACAACGCGTTGGCATAGGGTAGGAGGGAATGGTAATAATGGGGAGAGCCGCTGCCAACCGACACCCNNAGGTTGCCTTTCTTCAGACTGCGTGAAACATCTGCGAAACCACCCAATCTCAAGTCGGCGTAATCCAGGTTGTTGGGTGTGATTCCACTGATTGTCTGGCTACTGTTATCCAAAAGGTACCGGTTGAAATTGCCGCTCAAACCTGCGTTGAACACGTACAGACTGTCAAAGGGCAGGCTGTAGTTGGCTTGTCCGTAAAGGTTACGCACAGTCGTCTTCGAACGTTCCCATTGATTGGGTGTGGTGTAGTATGGACTGTTTGTGAGGGTATCCAGGTAGCTGTTGGTGAAATCCGTCCTGGAGGTGTTGCCGAGGCTGTTGTAGTAATTAATCTCAGCCTCAAAGGTTTGCTTGTGTTCTTTATCGAAGAAATGTTTGTAGAACAGTGAACTGGTCAGTCCTCCATCTTTACTGCTGGTCTCGCTTTCTGAGCGATAGAGGCTGCGAATACCTTGCATCCTGGCATCATTCAGGCTGTTGTTGCCGACCCCTATGGTGGTGTTGTTGTAGGCCACGTTGAAGTTGATGTCATTGAATTCGTCGGGATCATAGATAAAGCCCACATTGAGGTTGGCCAATGTGGCCTGAATGGGTTGGGTGCTGTTTTGTTGTATCGAGGAATTGGCTGTTTGGCGATTCAATTTGCTATCTAGGCTCATGTTCTGGTAGATGCCGTTGCCAGCCACGTAATAAGAAATCTTTTCACGGCCATAGTCGAGGCTCGCATTGGCCAAGCCCAGGTAAGATTCCTTGGCAATGGGGAAAGCGGCGGCATACACCATACCTTTAAGGCCATAACGCATGGCCGGATTGGTCACTACGTTGATGACGGCGTCGATGTCGGCATCATACTTGCCCGATGGTTGGGTGATAATCTCCATCTTGCTGATTTGCGAGGGATGGAGGCGTTTGAGGTATCCCTTATCACGGGAGATGCCGTCTACTTCAATTTTGATGTTGGAGCGGCCGTTGACCGTGATGTCTTCGTTGAGGTAATCCACCTGAACGGTAGGGACTTTGCGCAGTACATCCAAGCCATCGGAGGAGGTTTTTTGCAGGCCCTCGGGAATACCATAGACAGTCCTGTCATTGCGTTCGGTGACCGTCACCTTGTAACCTTGTACCACGACTTCCTTGAGGTTGAAGAAGGTGGGTTCCACCTTCAAAATACCCAGGCTGTTTACTAAACCTGATTTTTTAACGGGTACGGGAGCGACCAGGGTTTTGTATAGGTTGTGTTTCAGGCGCAGGGCATAGGTGTTGGCGGTGTCTGCTTTGTAAAACAGGAAGATGCCCTCGGATGATGAGGTGACTGTTTCCACCAGGCTGCTGTCGGGCAGGCGTACCAATTCGACCGTGAAATCTTGCACCGGTTGGGTCGTTTCTTTATCTGCTATGACACCCGTGACAACTTGCCTCGCAGAAACGCTGAGACCCCCCAGACAGAGGAGTGACAGTACGAATAATCGGATTTTCATGGATTACCAGGTCATGATAGTGGTCGATTCGCTGTCGATAGTCATGGGGATGGACGTTTCCTGTCCCATCTGTTTGACCGTGGTCGTGCCTTTGTAACTGGCTTTTTCCGTATCAAGGGGGCGTAATCCCGTTTTGATGTCGATGCTGCCCTCACCTGTTGACGACCCTTTAATATCCATGGAAATCTGGGCATTGGGGTCAGTGGCCGGCAGGGATTCCAGTTGGCCGACTGTCGTGTAGGTGAGGGAACCCTCACTCTGGCTTTTGACCGTGTTGTTGCTCAATACGATGGAGGAAATATCGTTTGACGTGCTGATGTAGGAGGTTTCCCAGGTTTCTCCCACCTTGACGGCTTTCTCGGGCAGGTAGCTGAAAAGCGGTTCCACCATGCTTCGCAGGGCCGACTCCTTGATCAATGCCTCTGCTTGTTTGAGGGCTGCATCCTTTTTGCTGGCGGGTACGTCGTCTAGGACACGCAGGATGTCTTCTCTTAGCTGGGCGTAGTTTTCAAAGCGCAGGAATCGGCCTGTTGGGGTGATTTTTACCACCATGGCGGTTTGGCTGAGCTTGTTCAATACTTTCTCGATGGGCTCGTTGCCAGGCAAGGCAGAGTTGGTTTCCCGATTGAACATGGCTGATTTGGTGACCGACCGTAGTGTGTCGTAGGTGATGGACAACGTCAGTTCCTGGGCTGTTTTTTCCAGGAGGTTGGCGGTGACAACCCTGTCAGTACTGACGTCAAAGGCCATTTGCTGACCACTGGCGGTCTGCTGGATGCGTTGTTTGTTGTGGGTTTTGATCGTGATGGGTTGGCCTTTTTGCAGATTGAGGGTCAGGGGCGTTTCCTGGGCCGTGAGCGTCACAGTGGCCAGGCTAAATAACAAGGCGGTAAGTAGTGTTTTCATACGGGTGTTGGTGAGGATTTGCCTTTTGTGAGGGTATAGAGGTCCTATCATGAGGCAAATGTACGGGAAAAATGAACACCACGTCAAAAATCAAGTTAAAAAACGCATAATTAGAACGTTTTGCCCAAGGGTTGCCACCCCATGGCACACATTGTCAACATTTCTGAGCAACTAGCTTTCTTCGATCTCCCGAGGGTTGGCACCCCGCAGGGTTGCCACCCCATGGC
>DOBD01000054.1 GCA_003506275.1 Bacteroidales bacterium
GGCCGCTTTCCTAATTGATTCAATTTCGGGTGCCTCCTCATTCATGGTCTTCATTCCTTAAAAAAGAATACTGGTAATCCATGGGAATGATGGCCAGGTAATCGTCCACCGTGGCTCCCGCCAGGCATGCTTCGATGATCTTGCGACCTGTGGGCGAAAGTTCGGGGGTGAGGTACTTGGGCAATTCCTGTTTGAAGAAGTCGTAGAGGATGGTAGCTCCTGCATCGTAGCCATCGATACCCACTTCGGTCTGCTTATGTACCTGCAAAAATCGAGAGGGGATTTTCGCCCCTTCGATGGTCAGGTAGTTGAGTTCAAAACCCAACAACGGACAACGGGCTGGCTGGTATTGGTCACTGCGTAGTTTGGCGTTACCGCGGCGGGTAAGGTATTCACGCATCAGCAATTGGGGCTTGAAACCAACTTTCCAGGCTCCAATATGTTGATTGGGGGCCAATGTGTACCGCATTCGGGGGGTCTCGATGATCTGTTCCAGCAAGAGGTTGGCATGGGTGATCATTTTACCGGTAGCAAAGGGCCAATAGGAACCGACGCCTTCACTGCCCATACCGCCTCCGTCTACGATACTTGGATTGGCATGTCCTCGGGGAGCAACCAGGCGCCAGAGCCAGGCCAGCGCTGGTGGCAGAATATGGAAAAGTCCGATAATACCATAACTGGGATTGTCGCGGGTGCAAAGCGGGGTGCGCACACCAAAACTGCGAATATCAACGGTGACGGGCTTGTTGACCACATTGGGCACGATGTCCCTGGGAACGATCACCCTGGGATTGGGACAGCGTTTGCCTGGACTATCTTCGGTATGATCCCAAATCAAGGCAGTACATTCGGGATTGGTTTGGATGTTGAGAAACAATAAGGGAGTTTTGGGTTTAATGGTCAGTTTTTCGAGGAAGGGATCGTCCCCGTAATCGGTGATGCCGTCCACGCGGATGAACCAGGCATTTTCGGCGTCCAACACCCTGAGTTTGCCGTCATGCCGCTGTAAGGAAGGGTGGCAAAGGGCCATGTCGTCGGTAACGGGATTGAAGGAGCAGAACAGGGGAAAGTTGATGAGTCTGCGTTCGCCGGTCTGGACGTTTTCGCCAATTAAGACCTGGCCATTGGGCTCACGAACGATGTTCTGGAGCATCTCGCTCTTGCCACCGCCGCTGGCGCCTTCGTGCATGAAGGTGGTGATGTTGTCGTAGGGGCTGACCACCTGGACAGTAGAACAGTGGGCGGTCACCCAGCCTTCGCGTTCGCCTTTGGTCAACAGGGCTCCGTAGAGGCCTTTTTTGGCACTGGGTCCTGGGTAAAGGTTATAGGAAAAGATCTCGTGCAGGTTTTCGGAACGTTTGTGCACCACGATTTGTTTGCCGCCGAAATGGGTGTGCCTGAACGTAGGAGCTACGTAGATGGCCGAGTCGATACTGAAATCGACGGGTAATTCGTCGATGGGGATGATACGTTGGAGCATGGCCAACCCCATGGCGAAGAAGCCGGCATTGGCTGGAGCAATGGCGATACCTCCTGAACCGATGTTGTCCCTGCCGGCGAAATAGAAGAACACGGCAAGGTCTTGTTGCTTCAGCCAGGTGAGGGTTTCTTTCCGTAAACTGTCAAATGCGTAGCCGAAGCGATCGGCAAAACGTTCTTTGTCACTGGGCAGGTTGTCGGCGATGACCATGGTGTCTGGATCGCGTCGACGCATATAGGGATCGGTATAGTTGGCTGAGATACCGTTGGTCACCTTGTGAACGATGGCTTCGGTATAGAGGCCTTTGCCTTCTATCTCATAACTAACCTCATAGGTGCTGTTGTCGCCATTTACAGCGGCCACTGCTAATTCATTGACAGTGTTGAAGGTTTTAAATGAGTGACAACCGCCAAGAATGATCAGGGCGTCGTTGGGCAGACTGATGCGCTTTTTTTCCAATTTCTTGAATAAGTCCGTCATGTTCGTAAGTGTTAGGGATGTTTGTGTTGTGGGTTGGTGTTCGGCTGATTTGATTTTATCAATTGATTTTCCTCCTTGCGATCGTTTGATTGTGTGATAAAATGTAATCGGCCGCTTCACGGAGATCATTCTTAATCACCGCATTAAATTTTAATTCCTTACGATGCTTTTCACCGTGACCCGTTAGTAAATAGATGGGCCAAACGTCAGCGTTCATGGCGCACTCAACATCGGAGGGATGATCGCCTATCATAAACGACGCCGGCAAATTGAGTGTGTGGTCGATGGCTGCCAGTTTGATGTAAAAAGGGCTGGGTTTTTTACAAAAGCAACGGTCAGCATTGCTGTGAGGGCAAACATAGGTCTGTGCAATGGTTACCCCATTTGCTTTCAGCTCATTTTCAATGTGTTGATTGACTGCATCTGCTTCTTCTTTTGTAATCAAGCCTTTGGCAATTCCAGATTGGTTCGTAATGATTATGAGGGTGTAGTGCTCCTGCAAGGCTTTCAAAGCCTGCACGGTATAAGGGAAAAAATCGACCTGTGAGGGATCTTTGATATAGCCGACATCCTTGATAATGGTTCCGTCTCGATCGAGAAAGATGGCAGGGCGTTGTGTCATGTATGTTGTTGTTAACCTATAATTCCTAAGTAGCACTTCATTATTGTTCTAGAAACTGAGGGGTTCAGTTCTAGAAATTGGGCGGTGATTGAATCCATAGCATCTCGCTGAGTCCATCGTTGTTGTTTAGTACATTGTACGAGGATTTGGCGTTGAAATAAATGTTGTCACCCGGCTTAAGCGGGTAACGTTTGTCGTTCAGTTCGAAAAGGATTTCCCCGGAAAGGATACGGCAAAAAACCTGCCCGTAAGAGCTTGTAATCAAGCCATCCAGGCCTGAACCTTTGGCAAAGCGCAGCAAATAGGTATCCATCTGCTTATTGGCATCGTGGTTGGACAACATGAATAGCGTGGCACCGGTATCGTTTTGATCGACATACTTGATATCACTTTTCAACACGACAGGGTTGTTGGTCATGGATTCATTTTCACCCACCAAGTCGCCGATGGTCGTGTGAAGTGCCTCAGCGATAGCCTTCAGGGTAAAAATAGACGGAAAAGACTTCGACTTCTCAATTTGCGACAAGGCACTCGCAGAAACAGCCACTCTTTCTGCCAATTCATTAAGATTCAGGTTCATCAACTCCCGCTTCTTTTTGATACGCTCGCCTATACGCTTCATGTCAGTCATTTTTTTTGCAAAGATACTACTTTACTTCATATTTTAAGTAGCACTTAATATTTTTATGAAAATTCCCCTTGAAAAAAGGATGGCATCCCTTGAGAAAGGATGGCATCCCTTAAGAA
>DOBD01000125.1 GCA_003506275.1 Bacteroidales bacterium
CCTTAAGCGGTTTTACCAGTTTCATATTTGCCTTGCACGGTCCACACCAGGTGCCCCAGAAATCCAGGTAAATCACCTTGTCCCTGTACGGTGCTATCAACGTATCAAACAACGCCTTGGCATCCGTATATTCCCTGAGGTGTTCCGTATTCTTCAGACTGGCCTCATAGGTCATGCCCTTATTTTTGACGTTGGCATAAAAAGCACTCATTTGCTCCAGCTGAGCCACCAAATCCGGATATACCACTTTCTCACGCATCCGTTGCAATTGCCAGGAGCTGTAAGGCAGGTGATGTTGGTCTAATCTTCCATAATAACGATGAGCCCACCACAACGCCCTTGCAGGCAAACAAGTCAGCAACGAGTCACCCTTGTCTCCAGCATCTGTCGCATCGGTTATCATGTCAGCTAATCCCACTTTTACAACGGGATGGGCATAAAAACGGTCAAATTTATCTCTATTGGTTTCATACAATGATTGTTGCAACGAAGTATCCGCTTCATTGATCGTCTTGACCAGAAAAAGGATGCTATCTCCTGATTGTTCCAGTTCTCCCTTATACGTTCCCGTTCGTTTCAAATGAGCCACCAGGCTGTCTATTGTCACGTTAACCCCACGATTACCGTACACACTGTTGTGATAGTCCACCCAGTCGCGCAAAAACGTTTGATAGTCCCTGAACATGGTCAACATCCACGGCTCCATCACAGGCATCTTCTCGCGCACATACGCCAAAAACGCAGGATCCAACCGCAAATCCCCGGTTCCAAAATGGGAAAACCGATGCTGCATCAAATCACGTACTACATTCCAATCCTCCCAATGACGACAAAAACGGACAAATTTGGTGGATGCTGCAGGGTAGGTTGCCAGAAAACTATCCAGCACAGCAACCCTCAACTCATGTTCCTTCTTTTTCAAGTTCAGAAAAGTGTTGTCTGATTCTCGTTGGTTGGTATTCGTGGCACGCAACCCCGACGTCCGTATTAATGCATTCCACATGGTTGGTTTATACCGACTCAGTTCATTGTTAATTCTGGCATTATCCCCCATGAACAGCACTTGCTTAGGACGTAACCGGTACCCGACCATGCTACCATCCTCTTCTCTGGGGAGCATATCCAACATATCAGCACAGAGGAATAGCGTATCTCCCGGTTCCATGACAGCCTGACTAGTGAGTCGCCCCCAATCAACAAACAATTCCTGAGCATTGAGCAGCGGAAACTGCACCTTGAATCGTCCGAAACTGTCAATATCGGCCATATATTTATCTTCTGAACCTGTTACCAGGTTGTGTACAGCTACTGTAAACGGATTACCCTTAAAACTGTTTACAAACATGTCGGGAATAGCGTTCCAATGGTGAAAATATCCGATAATCGTCGCTGTGTCTACCCTGAACGTTGGCTCGGCAAAAAACGCCTTGTCTTTCTTGGGATACAACGGATACTGTGTGCCCGCCTTAATGCAGGTCATGGCTTTACCCGAAGACGGCTGCAACACCAACCGGCCCTTTTTATCCTGTTTCATGGAAAAACGGACCGACCGACCATCTTTAGTCAATGTTACGGTGGCGTTGACCGGTTTTCCATCGGCTGTCCGCCCAACGATCTGTACCGACTCATACGCCCAGAAATCCGACTGATAAATGGCAAACGGCTCAAAAAAACCCACTATCCAATCGTTGCTTTTGGTATCAATCCAGTTGCCCTGCCATTCTTCAGGTAGGAACGGTGAAACTGAACGTTCGGCGGCCATCGCCTGGTTGCCTTCCGACAAACCTGGACAAAGAACCCACGCTCCGAGAAAAAATAATAAGAACAACAGTTTGGATAAAAAGGCTTTCAGGTGTTTCATGGTTGTTTAATTGGTAAGTATGCACAAATGTAACGGTTATTTTACACCCATCCAATTTAACGGTTTAAAATAGCCTTGACAAGCCGTAAAACCACTATATTTATACTCCGTACCAATGAAGCAACACCTCACTGATAAACCTTTAATCATTTCCTCCACTGATGAACCTTCAATCATTTCCTCCACTGATGAACCTTCAATCATTTCCTCCACTTATGAGCCCTCGAACATTCCTGACCACCCTTTTAGCTACCCTGTTGACGGTCCTCAGTGTCAAGGCCGAACACAGACCACCCATCATGGGTTGGGCCAGCTGGAACCATTTCCACGTAGCCATTTCAGAAGACATCATCAAATCCCAGGCCGACGCCATGATCCGATTTGGTCTTCATCAATATGGTTACAACTACATCAACACCGACGATGGCTTCTTCGGCGGCCGCGACGCCCAAGGCAACCTCCTCGCCCATCCTCAACGCTTCCCCAGCGGCATGAAAGCTCTGGCACAATACATACACAACAAGGGACTGAAAGCCGGCATTTACTCTGACGCCGGTATCAACACCTGTGCCTCCAAATACGACAACGATACCATTGGTGTTGGCATGGGACTTTTCGGGCATGACGAACAAGACCTCCAACTGTTTTTGAACGAATGGAATTTTGACTTCATCAAAGTGGACTGGTGTGGGGGAAATTGGTTGGGTTTGGACGAACAAGTCAGGTATACTCAGATCGGAGAACTGGCCAGGCGTATCAAGCCTTCAGTGGTTTTCAACGTGTGCCGCTGGGAATTTCCGGGGAAGTGGGTGACTCAAGTAGCCGACTCCTGGCGCATTTCGGGTGATATTCGCAACAACTTCGCCTCCATTCTACGTATCATCGATCTCAACGCCGATTTATGGCGCTATGCCTCAAGTGGTCGCTACAACGACATGGACATGCTCCAAGTGGGTCGAGGCATGAGCTACGAGGAAGACAAAACTCACTTTACCATGTGGTGTCTCATGAGCTCCCCACTCCTGCTGGGCAACGACCTCACTCAACTCTCTCAACAAACCTTGGAAATCATCACCAACAAAGACCTGATCGCCATCAATCAAAGCCCCTACGTATACCAAGCCCGGCGCCTTTTTGACCACGGCGACCTGGAAGTCTGGGCTCGTCCCCTGGTTCATACCATGAGTGGCGAGGTGGTTATCGCGCTGTTGAACCGTAGCAATGAACCCGACAATATCAGCCTCGACCTTAAATCCGTGGGGATCAATCCCTCCAAAGGCTACACCATCGATGACCTGTGGACCAAGGAACACACCGCCTCCACCCAAGATACGTCCCTTGTCCGTACCGTTCCAGCACACGGTGTGGTGGTCCTTAAACTAACAGGCTTTGCCCTCCCTTTCAATTGCTTTGGGATGCCATCCTTTTAATAAGGATGGCATCCNNCCTTGAGGAAGGATGGCATCCCTTTTTTAGATCAGTTTTCCTTCGATGGCCATTTTAACCATCACGGCGGTGTTACGGGCCCCTAATTTGCACAGCAAGTTTTTGCGGTAGCTATTGATGGTCTCCACTCCCAGAAACATACGGGCAGCAATTTCCTGGTTGGTGTAACCGTCCACAATCAAGCCAAGCAACTGCTTCTCCCTGTTAGTGAGCCAGATAGCCGTATCGGCCTGCCGCTTCATAAACACATCCACTTGTTCGCAGAGAAACAGTTCCCCAGCGTGTACCACCCGGATACTCATCAGGATTTCATCGGGCATGGCATTTTTGATCACATAACCGCTGGCACCGTTCTCCAACATCTGTCGCACAATAGCGTATTCACTGTAACTGGTCAGCGCCACCACCTTGATGACAGGGTACTGCTCCTTGATGGTTTTGCACAAATCCAGCCCGCTCACATCGGGCAAATTAATATCCAACAACAGCACATCCGGCTGTTGCAGCCTCAGTAACTCCAAGCAACCCTTACCCGTATAGGCGACACCACTAACCGTCGCAAAACCGGACGCATTGATCAAATGGGTTAACCCATCAACCAAGATTGCGTGGTCATCCACCACCATTACCTGTATCATTTTGCTTGCTGTATTAGAAATTCAACCGTGATTTCTGTTCCTTGACCGGGTGCCGAAAGGATATCCATCGAGCCACCGTAAACAGCAGCGCGGTTGGTGATATTGGAAAGGCCGTGGCCGGATGGCTTTTTGGTCGTGTCAAACCCTTTGCCATCATCGTGCACCGTCAGTGCCAGCCTGTCACTCTGCTGTACCACTTGAATATTGATAGTTTGTGCCTCAGCATGCTTAATGGCATTGTTCACCAGTTCGAACGCCGTCCGATAAACCGTCACTTCCAGGTTGGGATCCAAGCGTTTTTCCTCACCGTAATAATGGAAATGCGCACTGTCAATGTTACGGCAAAAATCGGCCAAGGCCACCTTTAATCCGTATTTTACCAAAGCTTCAGGCATCATGTTGTGGGCCACACGCCTCAGTTCCTGCATGGATTGGTCGAGCAAACCCAAGACGTTGTCCAGGCTATTCACATCATCGGGCACCATCAAATCACTTCTTTTCACTTGATGAAGGTTGAGTTTGATGACCGACAACATCCCTCCCAGCCCATCGTGCAAATCCCTGGCCAACCGAGAACGTTCGGCCGTTTCCCCTTCCATGACTGCTTGAGTGGCCACCAATCGTTTTTCGCGCTCCAACAACACCACTTTTTCCTGAGCCAGTCGTCGTTCGTTCCGAAGCGAACGCTGTCGGTAGAGCAAGGCGACCAGCACCAGTATAAAGACCAAAACCAACCCACCGGCCGACAGCCACATCAAGGTGTTCCTTGCTTTCAAATCCTTGATTTGTTGCATTTTCTTATCATCCTCGTGCTTGGCATGCAGGAAGTTGATGGTGGATTGTTCCTTTTCAGAAAGAATGTCCAAGTGTAACGTCACATACTGGTCAAGGTAACCATACGCTTCTTTGTAGCGTCCCCGTTCGTACTCAAGGTAGGACAATACATCACAGGCATTGCGCATCAGCACTTTGGAATGGATGCTGTCGGCCATGGCCAACCCCTTCAACAGGTATGTCTCCGCCTCGTCAAACCGTTCCTGGTAGTATAAACTGCCCCCTATCCGGATAACAGCGTCCGTCATATCGTATCGAATACCGGTCTGTTCGTAAGCGTTCAAAGAACGTCGGTAAAACGATTCGGCTTCCCGGTAGCGTTCCAGGTTGCGCAAGTAATAGGCCATATTATAATAGGCCGTTCCCAACAAGTATTGGTCGGGTTGTTCAGTACGATTCAAGATGTCAATGGCAACCTGTATCAGTCCCAACGCTTGCTTAGGCTGATTCCCATAAAACAAGGTGTTGGATTTAACGATGTAGAAGTTGGCGATTTGGTCGGAATCCTTGATGTGTGGCAGTATGGCTTCGGCCTTGTCGATGTAAAGCTTGTTCTGTACCGTATCCAACTGATTGCGCAAGTAGATGTCACCAATTTTCGGGTACAGCATAAGCAAGCGATCATACACCTTATGTTTGAACAAGCGTTCCTCAGCGCCCAGGTAAAGTTCAAATGCGCGTTGCAAGTCTCCGTTTTTCTGAAACACCAACGCCTTGCTCATAAGAAGGTTGGCGAATTCCACTTCCGCCTCCTTACTGCTGGTTCCATTCAGCAGCGCCATGGCTTGACGGTACCATTCGATGGCTTCTGCCTGCTGATTGCGTTGCTCAGCACAATCACCGACACAGCGCATAGCCCTGGCCTTAAACACCTTATCGCTAATCAAAGGCAATTTTGATTCAATCGCGTCGGCGGCTTTGAATGCTTCCAGGGTATCTTTTCTAGCCAGTTTCTCAAACTGTTCACACAGAGACAAACAAGTTTGAGTCGGTTTTTTTTCTTTTTCCCTGGGTGCCTCAGTCGATTGGTTCTTCGAGGATTTGGTTACCCCATCATTGGCACATACGTTTATCGAAAGAAAAAGAAAAATAATCAACGGATAAAGGGTACGATAGAATGAATTACGTATATTAGACACGCGAAAAAGCTGTGGGGTATTCATACTCATGGATTTAGATTCTATGCAAAGATACTGTTTTCACCACCTAAGCAAAAACCCCTTTTTGGGGGTTTTCAGATGGTTGCGTCCTATCTACTTTTGAAACGTCAAACCTACTGTGTCGTGTACTCGTTCTTTTTCACTTCAAATCATCAGCGTCAAGGCGGTTTATTCACCATTCAAGCGATCCATTCACCATTCAAGCGATCCATTCACCATACAAGCGATCTATTC
>DOBD01000161.1 GCA_003506275.1 Bacteroidales bacterium
CTCGGCCATGCCGGAGGCAGAAATGATGACACAAGGTTGTTCGGTGCTGTTCAAGGCTTGGGATGCGCGTTTGTCCTCAACGTAGTGGAGGCCTTTGAAGTCGAAGGGATCCTTGTCGTATTTCATCAGTTTCTGTACCGACTTGTTGAAACATTCGGGATGGCGTTTTACGACGTGGGTGGCCTTGGTAGAGAGGGGGCTATCCACGTAATAGGCCACATCGGGAAGACGATAATCCAATTCCAATTCATTCAGGGCATACAGTAATTCTTGTGTGCGACCTACGCTGAAGGCAGGGATGATGAGTTTACCCCGCTTGCCCACGCAGACTTCCTCGATGATTTCCCGTATATGCTCGGGCGTGGTGTCCACCTTTTCGTGGAGCCTGTCGCCGTAGGTCGATTCGATGATGATGTAATCCGCTTGTGGAAAAACGGCGGGTGATTTGAGAATGGGGTCACCATAGCGACCAACGTCTCCGCTGTAAACCAGACGCACTGTCCGCCCTTCTTCCTTTAGCTCCAGGTAGACAGTGGTGGCACCCAGGATGTGTCCCACGTCATACAGGGTGACGGCTACGGCACTGTCGATGCGGGTGGGCTTGTCTACCTGCAGGGATTCGAAGCAGGCCAGAGTGTCCTCAACGTCCTCAATGGTATAAAGGGGTTCTTCCTGTTGTTGGTTGGGCTGGCGTTTCTTATTCAGAAAGCGGGCATCGGCCGATTGAATGAATGCTGAATCCCTGAGCAGGATTTCCGTCATGTCCAAGGTGCCCGATGATCCGAAGATGCGCCCTTTGAAACCCTGCTTGACCAGCAACGGCAAGAGGCCGGAGTGGTCTATGTGGGCGTGGGATAGAAAGATATAATCTACTTCGGAGGGGTTGAAACCCAGTTCTTCGTTCATCAGGGAGGTATCGCTCCCCATGCCTTGAAACATGCCACAATCCAGCAGGACGGTGGGGCCGTTTTTCAGGCGGAGCAAGTGCTTGGAGCCGGTGACTGTGCCGGCTGCACCGTGGAAGGTGATTTTCATACCGTTGGGGGTTGGTTGCCCAAAGGTATCTTTTTTCTGGGGCAGTCGTCAAGTAGGTGACGTTAAAAATTGTTACCCATTTGATTGCCCTTACATCCGCTCCGGAACGTCGATGCCCAACAAACCCATACCATTTTTCAGCACCCGTCCCGTCAATTCGGACAGCAACAGGCGAACGGTGCGTTTGTCGGCATTACCTTCCTTGAGGATGGAAAAGTCATGGTAGAATTGGTTGTATTCCTTGGCCAGGTCGAACAGGTAATTGGCCACTACGGCCGGGCTGTATGCCTGAGCGGCTTCACTCACCGTATCAGGGAATGCCGTGAGCAGGCGAATCAGGTACAGTTCCTTGTCCGAAAGGTCGTTCACCAACGGAGCCGCTGCCGGAATGATGATATCGGAAGACTCAGCCTTGCGGAGCACCGAGCGGATGCGGGCGTGGGTATATTGGATGAACGGTCCGGTATTGCCATTGAAGTCGATGGATTCTTTGGGATTAAAGGTCATGTTTTTACGCGGATCCACTTTGAGGATGAAGTACTTGAGCGCCCCAAGACCCACCATGACAGCGATGGCTTCAGCCTCTTCATCGGTTAACCCTTCCAGTTTACCCAACTCCCTGGAGGTTTCTCTGGCCGTATTGACCATCTCTTCGACCAGGTCGTCAGCATCGACCACGGTACCTTCCCGTGATTTCATCTTGCCTTCGGGTAGCTCAACCATGCCGTAGGAGAAGTGAACCAGATCCTTGCCCCAGGAGAAACCCAATTTGTCGAGTAGGATGGACAGCACTTGAAAATGGTAATTTTGTTCGTTCCCCACCACGTAGACCATCTTGTCGATGGGGTATTCAGCGAAGCGTAGGGTGGCTGTGCCGATGTCCTGAGTCATGTATACGGAGGTTCCGTCGGCTCTGAGCAATACTTTTTGATCCAGCCCGTCTGCCGTGAGATCGGCCCAAACCGACCCATCTTCCTTGCGCAGGAACAGGCCCTTTTCCAATCCTTCCAACACTTTGTCCTTGCCCGGCAGGTAGGTTTCCGATTCGTAGTAGATTTTGTCGAAAGCCACTCCCAACTTGCGATAGGTTTCATCGAATCCTGCATAAACCCATTCGTTCATGGTAGCCCACAGTTGTCTGACTTCGGGATCGCCGGCTTCCCATCGCAGGAGCATGTCGCGAGCCTCGGCCATCAGCGTGGAGGCGGCTTCAGCGGCTTCTTTGCTGTGGCCTTGATCCATCAGCGCGGCAACCTCCTGCTTGTAATGCTTGTCGAACGCCACGTAGAAATCGCCCACCAGGTGGTCGCCTTTTTTACCGGAGGAGGCCGGTGTTTCTCCTTGACCCCATTTCTGCCAGGCTAGCATGGATTTGCAGATGTGGATGCCTCTGTCGTTGACGATGTTGGTCTTGAATACCTTGTTGCCGTCGGCTTCCAACAGGCGGCAGAGGCTACTGCCCAGCAGGTTGTTGCGGACATGACCCAGGTGCAGGGGCTTGTTGGTATTGGGTGAACTGAATTCCACCATAACCAGGGGGGCGTCGGGCCCAGCCTGCTTCAAACCAAAGCGAGGCTGTACGAGGGCATCGTTAAGGCTGTTTAACCAGCAAGCGCTGTCCAGGGAGAGGTTAAGAAACCCTTTGATGACGTTGAAAGCCTTGATTTCAGGCGTGTTGGCTACCAGCCAACGACCAAGTTCCTCGCCGGTTTCTTCCGGTTTTTTTCTGGACAGGCGGGNNGAAGTCGCCGACAAATTCTTTGCGGGTGGGTTGCAGTTGCAGGGACTGACTTTCCGGTTGGAAACCGTACAGGGCTTCGATGGCAGCCGACAGCTTATGCTCAAGTAGTTGGTTGATGGTCATGGTGTTTTCGTTCAATCGGAGGGCAAAGGTAGAAAAAATCACCCACGCGGCAAGGACTGTCGGTAAACAAAAAGAAGCTGTCAAATGGCAGCTNNGCAGCTTCTTTTCGTTAGAGGTAGACAGTGCTTACAAACCAGCGGAGAGGTCTGATCCGGCTTTGAATTTGACCACTTTCTTGGCTGGGATCGTGATGGGTTTGCGGGTGGCCGGGTTGATACCCTTGCGAGCCGTCTTTTTCACGACAGAGAATGTTCCGAAACCGACCAAGGCAACCTTGTCACCTTTTTTCATCGTGTCGGCGACACTACACAAAAAAGCGTCCAATGCTTTTTTGGCGTCAACTTTGCTCAAACCAGACTTTTCGGCGATAGCACCGATTAATTGCGCTTTGTTCATGGTAATGATGTATAAAGTTAAACATAAGGGGTTACGTGCTTCTGGTCATTGTGGCAAATGTAGGTTAAATTTTGTTCAAACACGAAAAATGACCTGATTTTTTGGGGCTTAGGTGGTTTTTTTGCGAAAAAACACTTTTCCACCCTCAGTCATGGTCCTTTTTTGTACTTTTGTCAACCAGGTCTGGCTGTTCCAGACGATTTTTCAGTGGTTTTCATATGGGTCAATTTCGTGCTTCACAAGGGTTTATGGCCAACGTGCCTGTGGTGACCAAAAACCTGATCATCATCAACGCCCTTTTCTGGCTGGCTACGGTAGTACTCAGGCGGACGGGTGTTGATTTGAACGATATATTGGGCCTGCACTACATAGGATCCGATCGTTTTTTCCCTACCCAGTTGCTCACCTACATGTTCATGCATGATGCCGGTAGTTTCTCCCACATTCTGTTCAATATGTTTGCCGTTTTCATTTTCGGACGGGTCATTGAGCAAGTCTGGGGTCCCAAACGTTTCCTGCTTTATTACTTAATTACCGGTATCGGAGCCGGACTTGTGCAGCAAGTAGCCTGGTACGTAGACCTGAGGCCTTTTTTACAGGCCGTCGATGACTACCTGATCAATGGCGACAGCGCGGTATTGAGTCGCTATCTGAATATCGTGGAGGGTGTCATTTACCCCTCTGATATGGTGGTGGCAGCCAAAGAACAACTCCTTGATCGTATGGTCACCGTTGGTGCTTCAGGAGCCGTGTTTGGTATTCTGTTGGCGTTCGGCATGCTGTTCCCCAATGCGCCGCTGTTTATCATGTTTATTCCCATCCCCATCAAAGCGAAATACATGGTGATCGGGTATGGTGTCATTGAGTTTTTCGCCGGAGTCTCCAGGGTGTCCGGCGACAATGTGGCGCATTTCGCCCACCTGGGTGGTATGTTGTTTGGTTTCTTCCTGATACGTCACTGGAAAAAGAAAGGAATAGGCAATGGCTTCTTTTTGGGATAGACTGATGGTTTTTTACCGCCAGGGCAGCGTGGTGACCAGGCTGATTTTCATCAATTCCGGGTTGTTCCTGCTGTTGCGCCTCATCGTGGGTTTGCTGGCGTTGCTCAGGCTGGGAGACAAAGCCTGGCTCGATTGGCTGTTGGTACCGGCCACCTTGCCCGGCTTACTACAGCGACCATGGACGCTTTTCACCTATGCGTTCGTTCATTACGACCTCATGCATTTACTCATGAACATGCTGTGGTTGTACCTGTTTGGTTTGTTCTTCCAACGCTGGTTTTCCGGCTTGCAGCTGGTGGTGCATTACATCCTGGGTGGTGTGGCAGGAGGCTTGTTGTTCGTGATCGGTAATACCTGGCTGGCCCCGGCAGGTGAAACAGTGCTTCAAGCGCCTCTTATCGGGGCTTCGGCCGCCATAATGACCCTTTGTGTGTCTGTGGCTATCTACAGGCCCAATGAGCCTATATCCCTCTTTTTACTGGGCACCATCAAGTTGAAATACATCGCCCTGGTTATGATTGTCCTCGATTTGCTGGGCTTCAATGAAGCGTCCATGGGGGTCGGTTTGGCACATCTGGGGGGGGCTTTATACGGAATTCTGGTTGGCTTGTCAAGCCGTAGAGGCCTCAATCTGGCCGCTTGGGCCGACAAACTTTCGTTTCGTTTCAAACGAAACCTTGACCCCCGTCGTCGCAGGCAACCATCCATGAAAGTGACATACCGTCGCCCTAAGAAAGAGACGGTCAACCGGTCAACCGTCGATGTGGATCAGGCCTACAGGGATAAGAAAAAGGCGGATGAAGTGCAACTGGATGCCATCCTCGATAAGGTGAAGCAGTCGGGCTATGATAGCCTGTCGAAGGAAGAAAAAAAACAACTGTTTGACTTCAGCAACCGCAGCAACCGTTGAAAGGCATGAAGAAACCGTCTGGAAAGCCGTCGAAAAAACAGCCCTCCTCCTCACTGGGGCGTGCCATATACAGGTTGTTGCATTCCGTGCTGTTCACCGCCAATATCGGTGTTGTACTCTTGCTGTTGCTCACCGGATACGGACATGTGTTCGACCCTTCCAAAACGCCTCTGTTACCTTTGTTGAGCTATGGCTTCCCCCTGGTAGCCTTGGCTAATCTGGTGTTTGTCTTGTATTGGCTGATTCGCTTCAAGGGTTGGATCCTCCTTTCGCTGGTGGGTATTTTGTTGACCTGGGGGGCTCACAGAGCCTGGTTTCCCCTTAACACAGGTAAGGAAACGTCCGTAGAAAAGACGGTTAAGGTTCTGACATTTAATGTGATGAACCTTGATTTCGTGAAGGATTCAGACGGAAGCGGTCAGCACCCGGTGGTGACCTATATCGCCGAATCCGGTGCCGACATTGTTTGCATGCAGGAAGTAGGCGAGGGTTTTGTCAGACATCGATTGAAAAACAAACAAACAAAAAAGGCCCTCAAGGCGTACCCCTATGTGGTCAGCGGGGCTTCTGAAGGGCGCTATTCGGTGGTTTGTCTTTCGAAGTATCCCATCTTGTCCAAGCACCGCATTGATTACGAAAGCCAATCGAATTCCTCGTTTCGATACGACATCCTGGTCGACGCGGATACGTTGACCGTCATCAATAATCACCTGGAGTCCAATAAACTCAATCCCATGGAAAAAGACCGGTACTCAAAGCTCATTACCAATACTGAAACCGAAGAAATTACCCATGTGGCCAGAATGCTGGGTTCAAAAGTGGGCAACGCCACATCCATACGTGCTGCACAGGCCAGGGCTGTGGCTGATGAAATCAAGCAATGCACGCATCCTGTGATCGTGTGCGGGGATTTCAACGATGTGCCGGGGTCCTATGTTTATCGTACCATCAGCAAAGGCTTGCGCGATGTCTGGGTGGAACAGGGCAGGGGATGGGGTCATACATTTCATGAGAGTTTCTTTTTATTCAGGATTGATTATATCCTGCATAGTCCTGACATAACCATCGTCGACGTGGGATTGGACAAGGTCAAGATCTCCGATNNGTGATGGACCGTTGCTACGCCGATGTGCTCCTCCCGCTACCGTTGGAGGGAACCTTCACCTACTTGGTTCCTCCTGCTTTCCTGCCCACCTTGGCCGTGGGCTGCCGGGTGCTTGTTCCCCTTGGTGCCAGCAAGCAGGTGACGGGGGTGGTCATGGCGCTGCACCACCAGACACCTGCATCTACCCGTGTCAAATCCCTGATTGATTGTCTGGATGTTGAGCCTTTGCTCGGGCAGGAGACCTTGGCGTTTTGGACCTGGATAGCCGAGTACTATTGTTGTACGTTGGGTGAAGTGATGAATGCCGCATTACCGGCCGGTCTCAAGCCGGCGGAGATGGATGCCGACAAATTGGATGGCGGAAAGGGGCGGATGGTCGACCGTGTGTACCCGGCAGCTGCCTACGTTGATAAGCCGGAGGCTTTGCTGGAAGCCCTGCCTCAATTGGTAAGAGCTAAAAAACAGACGCAGTTGCTGAAGGATTTCGTGGCTTGCCTGTCTTTAGCGCCTTCTTCCCTGCCGGACAACGAACAGGGAGTTGAAAAACGCAGGCTCCTGGAAGTCTCCAACGCTACAGGAGCGCAACTCAAGAACTTGGTTGAAAAAGAACTGTTGGTCGTCAAGGCTGTCCCTGTCGACGTCTCCCCTGACCAGCTGTCCGTGCAGCCTCCCGCTACACTCAACGAAGCACAAACCAATGCGTTGGATTCAATCAAGGAACAGTTCACACACCATGCTGTATGCTTGTTGCACGGGTACACCGCCTCGGGCAAGACAGAACTGTACATACACCTCATCAAAACGTGCATCGACCAGGGACAACAAGCGTTGATGCTGGTGCCTGAAATTGCCTTGACCACGCAACTGGCCGAGCGACTCAAACGGGTGTTTGGCTCCGACCTGGGGGTGTATCATTCAGGTCTTGGCACCAGGGAGCGATTGGATGTCTGGCGACAGGTGGGACGTCAAGCTGGTTGCAAGGTGGTGCTGGGGGCCAGGTCGGCCGTGTTGCTCCCTTACCAAAACTTGGGCTTGGTCGTGGTGGACGAGGAGCACGACGCCAGTTATAAACAGCAAGACCCGGCACCACGCTATCACGCCCGCAACGCAGCCATGGTGTTGGCTGGCAGGCATGGTGCCAAGGTGTTATTGGGCACGGCAACTCCCTCCCTGGAAACCTACGCTCATTGTAAAGCCGGTCGTTACGGACTGACCGAGTTGTTTTTCCGTTATGCCGATGCCAGCCTGCCACGGGTGGAAGCAGTTGATACCAAGGATCTCAAGCGACGGAAAAAAATGAATTCCCTGTTTTCGCCGCCGTTGTTGGAGGCCATGGAATCCGCGCTGGAGGATGGTGAACAAATCATTCTGTTTCAAAACCGCCGTGGATTTGCCCCCATGGTTACCTGCAAAATCTGTGACTGGGTGCCTAAATGCCCCCATTGCGAGGTGGCACTCACGTACCATAAATACCACGGTCGTCTTACGTGTCATTACTGTGGTCACGAAGAATCCTTGCCGGAGCGTTGTCCTGCCTGTGGTGAACGCAAGCCTACCTCCGTAGGTTTTGGTACGGAACAAGTGGAGGATCTGGTACATGAGCGTTTTCCCGGTATTTCAACTGTCAGATTGGACACCGACACCACCCGTTCACCCGGCGCTTTTGTCCGGTTGCTGGATCGTTTTCAACGGGGAGAAGCCCAGGTGTTGATCGGTACGCAAATGGTATCCAAAGGGCTGGACTTCAGTCGGGTGAAAGTGGTGGGCATCCTGAACGCCGACCAAATGTTGTCATTTCCTGATTTCAGGGCCCATGAACGGGCTTTTCAGCTCATGGCCCAGGTAGGTGGTCGTGGTGGTCGGCGCGGTCGACAAGGACTGGTCATCCTTCAGACAGGAAGGCCGGAAAATCCAGTAATCCGTCACGTAGTAAGTCAGGACTACACGGCTTTCTTCAACGAAGAAATGGCCATCAGGCAACTGTTTGGCTATCCTCCCTACACCAGACTCATTCATCTATCATTCCGGCATATTGACCAGGAGGTGGTGCGACAGGCTGCCTTTTTCTATGCCGAAGCTTGTCGTAAGCGGTTTGGGCAAAACCTGCTCGGTCCAGACCAGCCTCAGGTGGGACGTATCCGATCCCAATACCGTCAGTCCTTGTTACTGAAGGTGGGGATGGACACCTCGCCGTCTGAGGCGAAAGCGTATCTCATACAGCTAAAAGACCGTATGAAAGCCGAACCCCGTTTCAAATCAGTGCAATTGGTCTTTGATGTAGACCCTGTTTGACACAGTGCCTGGTTGTTTCGACTGGCGTTACGCCTTTTTTTCTGATAATTAACCGTGTCATAGGTGGTGAGAGGGGGTTTTTTCCTACTTTTGCATGGCTGATCCATTGGTGGATAGCCGTTAATCATATGCTTATGTTGCGCAACAGACGCCGTTTGAAAGAAATCCAGTGTTTGATGTTAGCCCTGGTCATGGGCTGGGTCTTCCAGGCTTGTGAAGAAGAAAAAGTCACCGTCACCCTCAAGACGTTCCATGTCGAACAGGTGACTGCGACGTCGGGATCCATCCGTTGTACCGTCGTCAATGAGGGTGGTACGCTACAGGAGGCCGGACTTTGCTTCTCGGCAACCAGCAACCTTCCTACCGTCACCAGCAGCCGATTCATACCTTCTGTGGGTTCATTGACCGATTTCACAACCAGCCTGACCGGCTTGAGTGTCGATTCGACCTATCGCTTCAGGGCCTACGCCAGGGTTAACGATTCGGTGTATTACGGTACTGTCTATGCGTTCAAACCCACGACTCCGTTGGTCGACCTGGTTGCCATCGAAGGGGGTACCTTCAACATGGGGGCTACCCCCGAACAGGCCACATCGGCGGCAACCAATGAATTTCCGGTACACGCCGTTACTTTGAGCAACTATCGAATCGGCAAATATGAAGTGACTACTTCCCAGTTTGCACAATTCCTGAACAGCCGGATGATCAATAGCACCGCTTCTGGACCAGGATTTGATGGTTCGGTTTACAAATACATGGTAGTGACCACCAGAAACCTCTATTATGACCAGGATAAATCCCTTTGGCTACCCGTCAGTGGATTGGAAAACCACCCGGTGACCAATGTCACCTGGTATGGAGCCAATGAATATTGCCGCTGGGCCGGAGGACATCTGCCCACGGAAGCACAATGGGAGTACGCTGCCAGGGGTGGTCGTTCAGCGGCAGGCACGCTGTACAGTGGTGGGTCTGTGGCTGCAGATGTGGCCTGGTATTACGCAACGACCAAGGATCAGCCTGGTGTGGTTTATTTTGCCCAGCCGGTAGGAGGTAAACAACCCAATGAGCTGGGTTTGTACGACATGAGCGGCAATGTGTGGGAATGGTGCGCTGATTGGTATACGGCGTATACGGATCTGGCAAAACGTGATCCCATGGGCATCAATGATGTTGAAGCCGCCGAAGCCGGTGTGACACAAAAAGTCAGACGCGGAGGCGGCTGGGCTGACACTCAGGCTGGAACGTTGAGGGTCAGTCACAGGGCAGCAAACACCAAAGCCTCTCAAGCTGGATCGGTCGGATTCAGGCTGGCAGCCAATGAATAAAGGGGAGAAGGTACGCGATATGCGATACAATGAATAGCGCGTGAATCCGTTTAACGGATCATCGCCGAACGAATGGAGGCTGCAATGGCCTCCATTTCCGTTGGGTCCAGTTTGAGTTTGGGGTTGGAAAACAGCAAGTCCGACTCCCGCTGGATAGGTATCAGGTGAATGTGTGCATGTGGCACCTCCAGGCCAATCACGGCCATGCCTATGCGCTTGCAAGGTAGCGTGGCCTTCATGGCGTCAGCCACGCGTTTGGCAAAAAGGTGCAGTCCGGCCAGGTCTTCATCGGCCAGGTCAAAGATGTAATCAACTTCTTGTTTGGGAATGACGAGGGTATGCCCTTTGGTCAAGGGGTTGATATCAAGAAAAGCGAAATAACGTTCGTCTTCAGCGATCTTGTAGCAAGGGATCTCTCCGGCGACGATGCGGCTGAAAATACTGGCCATGGTGGGGTGTTATTTAGCGAGTTCGATTTTTTGTACTTGCAACGTCAGCACACCAGCCGGGACGGTGATGTCTACCACTTCTCCTTCACGCTTGCCAAGCAAGCCTTTGGCGATGGGGGTGCTGACGGAAATTTTCCGTTCCTTCAGGTTGGCTTCGGAATCGGATACGATGGTGTAATCAAATACCTGCTTGGTTTTCACGTTCAACAAGGTGACCGTGGTCAGAATCTGTACGGTGTCGGTGTTGATGCGGCTTTCGTCGAGAATCCGGGCGTTGATGAACAATTCCTTGAGTTGGGAAATTTTCATCTCCAACATGCCTTGTGCCTCTTTGGCGGCATCGTATTCCGCGTTCTCGGAGAGGTCACCGAACTCCCTGGCCGCCTTTATCCTCTCCGCAACTTCTTTTCTCCTAACCAATTTCAACTGGTTCAGTTCTTCTTCCAGGTTCTTCTTGCCTTCCGGAGAGAGAAGCACCTCGCGATCTGCCATCCTCCCGTATCTCTGCCTTTCCTAGAGAATTTACAGGGGTGCGGCGATGACGCAGCACCCGAATAAACGTGATTCAGTGTATGTCTGTGAGATCGGCTCTATTCTGCTGTGTTTGCCTACAATGTCTTCGCTCTTAGATAGACAAAGACCGCTGCTCGCACGCTCTGCGGCAGTGGCCTTCCAACAATCGGGATCACGGGGGATTATAATGCACGACTTCTCAGACAGTCAAGCGTTCGGTAGGAGCCGCCTTCGACGGCCACCAGGCGCTCCTTCTTTCTCCGAAAGCGACCATTCTGTACACCAGCATGGGAGTGCACGTAAGCCTCAGCATGGGAGTGCTCCTAAGCGGCGCTAACAGCAGAACCCGGCTAACCGAAGGCACGGCGCAACAAGTTGGCGGCGTCGCGTGGGGCACTCCCATGCTGCAGGTTCGCTGAGTTGTGCAGGGCGACCGGCCTAAGCGCTCCGCGGAGTGCGTCTGCGCGAGTTCTCCTTAATGCGCTCGATCTCCTCGGCGGTGACGGCCCTCTCGAAACTGCGGAATCCGGCCACCTTGAACCCGTGCTTCTTGGCCAGTTTGGCGATCCCGGTGACGCCTTCGATAGTAAGGTCGCGGCCCAGGCTCCAATCCACGTACTTCTCCTCCAGAGCCAGGATCATGGTCTCGGCCATGCAGGCGTAACTGGTCTTCTCGGGGAAGCCGAAGTTGAAGTTGAACTCCACGTCTCCGGGGACGGTCACCACGCCGCCTTCGATTATGAGGACGTCATCCCGCTGCTTCTTCACTTCTACGGAGACATTTCGCGGACGCGAAACGTCGCAGACCAGCGCGCCGGGCTTCAGGTCCTGGGGCTCGATGAGGGCGTCGATGGCTGAACTGACGCACATGACAACATCGGCCTGCCTGACCGCGGAGCGCAAGTCAGCCGTGACTCTGGGGAGCATGCCCGTGCGGTCGCGGATGGAGTCGGCAACTCTCTGGAGCTTGCCCGAGTCCCGGGCGCAGAGTGTGAGGTGACGCCCCTCATCGGCCATTATGTATGAAAGCACTTTGCCGATAGACCCGGTCGCGCCCAGCACCAGCACGTTAGCCTCGTCCATGTCGATCTCCATGAGTCTGGCGGCCTTCTCGGCTGCTTCGATGGCGGTTGCCACCGTATAGCTGTTGCCAGTGGTCACGGCGATATCGACGTTCTTGCGGATCGTTATCCCTGCGTCGCCCACAACTGAGGTAAACGCGCCCAAGCCGACTACCTTGGCCCCAAGCTCGGCCGCTTTGTTGCAGGCGGTGATGATCTTGCCGGTCACCCGGGGTTCGGGCAGCCCCAGCATGAGGCGAGGAGTCAGGGGGCACGAGACAAAGTAGCCCTCAGCNNCACTCCGGTAATGTGTGAAACCTTGATGGGCGGCGAGTATGACAGAGCCCTCTCAACCAGCTTGGGCGGCAGGTGTTTCGCCAATGGGTACTTGCGGTAGACATCTGTAACGTCGATCGGATGGATAATGAAACCAAAGGTCCCCAAGATGATACCTCCGAGATGAGGGGAGGCGAGTCTCCCCCGTCTGTGCCGGTCCTGCCGTCTCTCGCTGACTCATATCGATAGGTGCGCTGCTGCCGCCTACGACGCCGGTACGAGCCCCGGCTCGTTCAGCACCGTAATCCGCGGCTTGAAATTCAGTTTGTCCAGTATTCCGTTTACATCTTCCGTCGTGATCTCTTCAGGCCTCTTGCCCAGAAGGGCCACAACGACACCTTCCAGCACGTTGGTGCCAAAGGAGCGGCCGTCCATCTCGGGGGTGGTTGTGACTAGAGTGCTGACACCCCTACGCTTGAGTTCAGCCACGTCTTCCTCGGTGGTCGTGTTCGTAATGACCGACTTTCCGGCCATATTCTCAGGCATCCACTTATTAACGTAGTGCCAGTCGCCCGCAACGATGTCAGATTGCTCGTACCACCGTGACTGCCTGGGGTTGAGCTTGCGGTTGTCCTGATTATCGCCCGTCGGGTACAGCATGGAGAACGGAAGCCTGACCACGATGGGCGCGATCATCCTGGCTACCCTGTCGAGCGCATCCAGGGAACGCAGCGGAATCGGGACCCCGAGGACAAAAA
>DOBD01000321.1:0-206 GCA_003506275.1 Bacteroidales bacterium
GGAAACAGCCTCCGCTGTCTTAAACGCCAGTGGTTCGGGTTCGGCCAACTATTCCAAGGTGCTGATCTATCCGGCTTTCCAGGGTATCACGGTCAGCGGTTCGCTGGCAGCTCCCCTTGTCAGTCTCAACGGGGCTGACAACGTCACCATCGATGGCCGGGTCAATGGTGTTGGCTCTACGCCATCACTCACGTTGATCAATACCG
>DOBD01000321.1:229-5192 GCA_003506275.1 Bacteroidales bacterium
ATCCGCTACTGTTACATCAAGGGAGGCGGTGGGTCTGCCACCAATGGTACGGTACAGTTTGGAACATCCGGTACCAACGCCAACAACGTGGTTGAATACTGCCACATCACGAATAACGGCAACCGCAGGGTGAATGCGGTGTATGCTGTCGGTGGCACGAACACGGCCAATACCCTGCAGTATAATAGAATCTTCGATACCTGGTCGTTGGCAGCAACCTCATACGGCATCAATTTGGGCACCGGCACGTCGGGTTGGTCCCTCACCGGCAACAGCCTGTACGAGACAACGGATTTCCAACCAGCAGGAAATTACACTTATTACGGTATCAGCCTGAACAACACGAGCGGAACGGGTTACCAGCTTACTGGAAATTATATAGGCGGTCGGGACAGCCTGTGTACCGGCAATGCCCTTTCCATGGGCGTAGCTGGCACCCTACGAACCCTGATTTTTAATCCGGTGTTCATCAACGTCGGTACTGGAGCAACCACCACCCTTCAAGGCAACGTGGTGCGCAACGTAGCTCTACGAAGTTCAGGTACGACGCCTTTTTACGGCATCCGCATCGACAACGGCTCGGTCCAAGCCACGAGTAACGCTGTGGGTGATACCCTGGGTACAGGATCCATTCAACTCACCGGTACAGTAACCAACGCCATTTCCTATGGGATGTACGTGGATGGTAACACCACAGGTCAGGTATCTGGCAACCGGATAGGCGCCATCACCACAGCCAACACGTCTTCCTCCAATGCACATGACATGTATGCCCTGTATACAAATTCATCGGGCAGCACGTTAAGCTTGACCGGCAATTACATTGGTAGTGAGACCACACCCTCCAGCATCCTAGCTTCCGGTACAGCCACCGGAAATTCTCAACGGGTGTTTGGTGTTTATGCGGCAGGTACAGGCACCTACTTAATCAACGGCAACCGCATTGCCAATCTGACCAATGGCACAACGGAAACCAACCAGGCCTCCAAAACCTATGGGATTTACGTGACCGGTGGTACCACCCGCATTACCAACAACATGATTCACAACCTGGCGTCAAGTGGTTCAGCCAATGGCAGTAATTACGCCAATGTTTCCATGACGGGTATTACCTCTACAAATGCAACTGTACCTCAGTACATTGTAAACAATACCATTTCCAACCTCACCAGCTATACGCTCAGCCAGGTTGAGTTTTACGGCATTTACATGATGCCGTCTTCAAATGGGAACGACACGGTGGCCGGCAACTTCGTTGAAGGGTTCAAAATGCTGTCTGAGAGCACCACGTGTTATTTGCATGGCATCTCCATGCACAATACGACAGGAACGTTTACAGGCACCTTGTCGGCCTTCAACAACATCGTCTTTTTGGGTGATAGCATCACCAGGGGTAGTAACATCTTCGGTATCCTAAAAAACTGCAGCAAGGCGTTCAATTTATTCCACAACACCGTGCATTTGGGTGGAACGGTTTCCGATGGCAGCACCACGACCTCCTATGCCCTCAGGGATAGAACAGACGGCACTCCCAGTGTACGAGATATTCGTAACAACATTTTCTACAATACCCGCTCCGGTGGCGGCTCCAATTATGCCTTATACATTCATAGTTCAACCAATGTAGTCATTGATTACAACGATTACGGCTGGTCTGGTACCTATTTTGCTTCTGTTAATACAGGCAGCCTGGTCACCTTGCAGGAATGGCTGGAAACCATGGTTGGCCAAGATTTGCACAGCTTGACCATTGATCCCCAATTTGTGAACATGGGTGGCGTCTTACCAACGGATTACAAAACCAACATTGGCCTGGATGGCGCACCGGGGACAGGCGTGGCCACCGATTTTGGTGGCATGAGCCGTAGCGGTGGGAGCCCGACTATGGGCGCCTGGGAAAACTTCCCCGTGGATGTGTACAATGGCAGCACCTTCCGCTCCTCCTATTTTACCCTTAAAGCCGCATTCGATGCGATCAACGCAGGAACATGGACAGGCGATCTCACCATCAAGCTTAAAGGCAGTACGTTGGAAACAGCCACAGCCCAATTGAACGCCAGCGGTACAGGGTCAGCGAACTACAGTCGTGTACTCATCCACCCCATCAGGAGCAATGTGGTCATCAGGGGTAACTTGAACACCGATGTTGTCCGTCTTAACGGGGCAGACAACGTGACGTTTGATGGTCGCCTCAACGCTACTGGATCGACCATCGATTTGACGTTGACTAATTTAAGTACCGGAGCCTTGGCTACGACGCTGCGCCTGATGGAATCGGCCACCCTCAATACCGTACGCTATTGCCAACTCACCGGAGCCGGCTCGGGTGCCACTTCTGCCATCCTGGCTGTGTCCACGGCTACAACCGGCCAAGGCAACGACAACAACTCGTTCCTCAACAATCGCTTCACGGGTTTAAGCACCACCGAAAGGCCCTATAACGCGTTGCTTTCCGTAGGTACCACCGGTCGAACCAATACGGGCAATACCGTTTCAAACAACACGTTCTCAAATCTATGGCGACCGTCATCCACGTCCAATATGATCCTTCTTGGTGCTGCCACCGATGACTGGACGTTGAATAACAACAGTTTCTTTGAAACCACAACCTTTACGCCTACGGGGGCTTATGTGTACACAGCGGTCAACCTGAACAACACGAGCGGCGGTGGGCATGAATTATCCGGGAATTATGTTGGGGGCACATTGGAACAAGGCTTGGGCAATCCCATGTCCGTGGGTGTTGCCGGCCAGGTCGCTTCCTTCGTAGCCTTCCAGGTCAACCTGGGCAACGACTCTTTAACCAGCTTCCAAGGCAACACCGTTACCAACCTTACTGTGACCAGCGGTTCCAACCAACCCTTTGGAGCCTTTTATGTGACAGGTGGCCGGTTGAACATTGGTACCGAGACGGGCAATTTGATAGGGGCTGTTTCAGGAACAGGGAAAGTGGTTGTCACATCCGCCGCCTCCAACGCCAGGTCTGCCGGTATGTACCTTGGTGGCAGTGGTGTTATTACTGCCGCCAACAACACCCTTGGGGCCATGACGGTGACCTCCTCAACCGGTAACGCCCACAACTTCTATGGCCTCTACGGCACAGGTAGCGGAACCCTTGTCCTTACGAATAACNNGGAGCCATCACAGTGACTTCTTCTACTGGCAACGCCCACACCTTCTACGGCCTCTACGGCACAGGCAGCGGTACCCTAACCCTCACGAACAACACCATAGGCAGCACCACCACCGCTAACAGTGTGCAGGTAGCCAGTACCACGACGACGCAGGCACAACGGCTCGATGCCATCCGCTACGAGGGCACAGGCAGTGTCACCATCGAAAACAATACCATCAGCAACCTGTACAACGCTTCCACCCTCAACAACGTGGGTAATCTGGTGGCAGGCATTTACAAAACCAGCACTGGTTCGGCACAGATTCGGGCCAATTTTGTGGACAGACTCGTGCTGGCCTCAACCGCTGTCAATCCGACCTTGTACGGTATCTGGCTCGACAACGGCTCGTCATCCTGTGTCAACAACGTCATCAACCTGGGGGTGAACCAGGCAGGGTACATCAGGCTATTTGGGGTCTACGAAGAAGGTCGAACTGGTTACACGGATTCTATCTGTCACAATACGATCTATCTTTCTGGCACTGTAGGTGGCACGGCCAACCCTGTTCAAACGTATGCCTTCTNNCTGCTCAACAACATCCTCTACAACGTTCGTTCGGGCGGCAGCACGGCGACCGCCAGTTGCCATAGAGCTATCTCATTACCAGGGATGAGCTCGGTTACCACCATCAACGGCAATGATTACCTGGCCACTGGCACCAGAGGCCTACTTGGCCGACTGGTCGCCACCGATTATACGACCCTGATTGCCTGGCGAGGCGCCACAGGTCAAGATGCCCAGAGTAGTCTTTCGGTGAATCCCGGCCTGCTCAATGCCGGTGGCAGTTCTCCGCTCGACTATAAGACAAGTGGTGTACTCGATGGGGTACCTGCTGGTGTATTGACCGACTTTGGTGCCAGTGAGCGTGATTTAACCACACCCACTATTGGGGCATGGGAATACTTCCTGTGTGTGGAAATCTGGACAGATGGCACCATGCGGGAGGCGTATACCACGTTGAAAGACGCTTTCGACGACATCAATGCGGCGGCCTGGACGGGCAACCTAACGGTGAAGATTCTTAAAAATACCTATGAAACGGCTACCGCCAACTTGTTGGCCAGCGGCAGCGGACCCAACTACACCAGGGTGCATATTTTTCCCACCNNAAGCCGGTGTAACCGTGGCTGGATCCCTAAATGCCCCCTTGGTGCGGCTGGAAGGCGCCGATGGTGTGAGCATCGATGGTCGGGTAAACGCTTCTGGTGCAACACCCAGTCTGACCTTTACCAACCTGAACACAGGTACGGCCGCCTCAACCATTCAACTCGCCCAGTCAGCCCAACAAGACACCCTCCAGTATTGTATCGTAAAGGGTGCTGGGCAAGGCACCACCACCGGTGTGGTGCACTTCGGGACCTCAACGATAGGTACGGGTAATTCAAACAACGTGGTGATGAACAACCTCATCAGCGGTCTCAATGCCGCCGAACGTCCCGTCAATGCCCTTTATTCTCTGGGAACAACAGGTAGGGTCAACACCGCCAACCAGGTTTTGAACAACGCGTTTTTCGATGTCTTAGTGGCCGGTGCTTCCTCCAATGTCATTCATTTGGGCGCGTTTACCACCACGACGACGTTGTCCGGGAACAGTGTGTACAATACCTCTACGCTCTCAGTACCCACTGCCTGTGAATACGCCTTAATTCGCATCGATAACACGTCCGGTGATGGTTTCCTGCTTTCCAATAATTACCTGGGCGGTCAGGCAGCCCAAGCCTCCGGTACCTGGACCAAGATAGGGCAACCCACCACGTTCTATGGTATCTACCTCAACGTTGGCACGG
>DOBD01000105.1 GCA_003506275.1 Bacteroidales bacterium
CCGCCTTTTCACCCTTACCCGTTTGCACGGGCGGTTGTTTTCTGTTACATGGTCTTTGTCCTCGCGGACAACTTCCCGTTAGGAAGCATGGTGCCCTGTGTTGCCCGGACTTTCCTCTTTCAGACTGAAAGCGACAGACCGGCTCACTGTTTCAGCGCAAAAGTACGGAAATTCTGTCATTGCCTGTCAGCGGCTGACAACTTTTTGGCCCGCCTTGACGAAATGGCAGTTTTTTTCAGGCAGGTTTGACGGTCGTCATGTCTACGTTTGTTAATGCGCGTTAAGTGTTAAAATTGGAATGTTAAATCAATTGAAATCATCAAACTGAGAAGGTTTTGGCAATGTTTTTGAGCGTATATTCACAACAACAAACCTAACAAAAAAGCACATATGAAACTAACTGGGAAAATTTTACTGGGACTCGTATTGGTGGCCGGTNNGGCCTCGAGACCGATTTTACCATAGCTGCGGAGAATACGGTCAACGCCGTGGTCAACATCACCTCCAAATCCATGCGCACCGTTTCGCAGCCCGTCGACATCTTTGAATACTTTTTTGGTTACCGGGGACAGTCTCCTCAACAACAAGTACCCCAGGTTGGCATAGGTTCAGGAGTCATCATCACCCCTGACGGTTACATCATCACCAACAACCACGTGANNCCGATGAAGTTTCCGTCACGACCAACGACAAGGAAGAATACACCGCCAAGGTCATTGGTTCCGACCCCGGCACCGACATCGCCCTGCTTAAGATTGATGCCAAAAACCTGCCAACCGTCGCTTTCGGTAACTCCGACAACCTCAAGGTGGGCGAGTGGGTCCTGGCCGTGGGTAATCCCATGAACCTGACCTCCACCGTGACGGCCGGCATCGTCAGTGCCAAGGGTCGTAGCCTGGGCAGTTACATGGGAAACAGTCGGAGTGGTCGATCCGGCGGCAATCTGAGTATCGAGTCCTTTATCCAGACCGATGCTGCCGTCAATCAAGGCAATAGTGGGGGCGCTCTGGTTAATCTGAAGGGTGAATTGGTGGGTATCAATACCGCCATTATCTCTCAAACCGGTTCTTATTCAGGTTATTCGTTTGCCATTCCTGTCAATATCGTGGCCAGGGTAGTGGGGGACATCAAGGAATTTGGTTCTTTCCAACGACCCTACCTGGGTGTATCTATCAGGGATCTCAACGCTGAATTTGCCAAAGAGAAGAACATTTCAGTCACCAACGGTGTTTATGTAGAGTCAGTAGAGAACAAGAGTGGCGCCATTGAAGCGGGTATCAAAGCCGGTGACGTGATTGTTGAGGTCAATGGAGTGGTTGTGAAGCGAGGCTCTGAACTGCAGGAACAGGTGAGCCGTTACCGACCCGGCGACAAGGTCAAGGTTAAACTGATTCGTGAAGACAAGCCAATGACGCTGACCGTGCAACTTCGTAACCGTCAAGGCGGTACCGATGTGGTGAAGGTAGAAGGGGTCGAAGTGCTGGGCGCAGCCTTCAAGGATCTGACCGATGACCAAAAACGCAACCTGAACGTGAACTATGGTGTCCAGGTTAATGGACTGATCGATGGTAAACTCAAGGAGGCCGGTGTCCGTAAAGGTTTTGTCATCCTCAAGGTCAACGACGTACGCATACAATCCGTGTCGCAGCTTGAAGAGGTGGTTCGCTCCGTGCAGACCAGTCCCAGGGTGGAAGACAGAGGCTTGTTTATCGTGGGTATCTATCCCAATGGTAAAGTGACGTACTACGCCGTTGATTTCAGCGAGTAAAGGGTATAAACCAGGCGACCTGTTTCGACGGGTCGCTATCGGTCGCCCGATCGCTGCTCGTGACAGGGTCGCGGCCAGGTCTTCGTCGGTCATAAAATAAAGTCACTGCTTGTTCGTTTAAGACGTATAAATGTAGTATCTTTGCACTTATTTTTGTTTTCAGCATGAGACAGCTTAAAATTACCAAGTCGATCACCAATCGTGAGAGTGCGTCACTGGACAAGTATCTGCAAGAATTTGGCCGTGAGGAACTGATCAAAGTCGACGAGGAAGTAGAACTGGCTCAGCGCATCCGTCAAGGAGACCGTGCCGCTTTGGAAAAACTCACCCGCGCCAACCTCCGTTTCGTCGTTTCCGTTGCCAAACAGTACCAGAACCAGGGCCTTAGCTTGCCAGACCTTATCAATGAAGGAAATCTTGGACTGATCAAGGCAGCCGAAAAGTTCGATGAAACACGCGGTTTTAAGTTTATTTCCTATGCCGTATGGTGGATCCGGCAGTCCATTCTTCAAGCATTGGCCGAACAGTCACGCATCGTGCGCCTCCCATTGAACCAAGTCGGTTCGTTGAACAAGATTACCAAGGCGTTCTCAAAATTTGAGCAGGAGCACGAGCGCAAACCCTCACCCGAGGAGTTGGCCGAAGAATTGGATATTCCCGTCGACAAGATTGCCGACACCCTCAAGGTTTCTGGTCGTCACATTTCGGTGGACGCCCCCTTTGTAGAAGGTGAAGACAACTCCCTGTTGGATGTGTTGATCAACGACGACGCCCCTGTGGCCGACCGCATGTTGATGAACGAGTCGCTATCGCGCGAAATCGACCGCGCCCTGTCAACGTTGACAGAACGGGAAAGCGACATCATCAAAATGTTTTTCGGACTGGGCGGTCAGGAAATGACCCTCGAAGAAATCGGTGACAAATTTGGACTGACCAGGGAACGGGTACGGCAAATCAAAGAAAAAGCCATACGCCGCCTACGCCAGAATTCCAGAAGTAAATTATTGAAAAGTTACCTGGGTTGATCGCCTGGGTACGAACGTAAAAAAAAGCCGCCTTCGGGTGGCTTTTTTTTGTATTTTTGTCTGCAACAAACTGCATAAACATGAAAAAAATAGCCTTTATCATGGCATTGACCGGAACCCTGGTTGCCTGTACCGGCGGCAACAAGCCGGCCGATGGCAACCTTATCGAAAAGCAAACCCTCGTCCTGGAAGATGGCCACATGACCCCTGAAGCCTTGTGGGCCTTCGGACGGTTGAGCGGTCTTCAGGTATCTCCCGACGGCAAAGACATCCTCTACGGTGTTCAGTATTATGACATTGCCCAGAATAAGGGCAACAGAGACCTCTATACCGTGCCAGTGGCCGGCGGTGAGGCAAAACGCCTCACTCGGACCCCTTTGAGCGAGAACGAAGCCACGTGGTCGACCGATGGCCAATTCATCTATTTTCTTTCGTCAGAGTCGGGCAGCAGCCAACTATGGCGTATGACAACGGCCGGCAAGAAACGCAAACGCCTCACTGATTACGAAGGTGGCATTGATACCTACGCCTTTTCACCCGACGGCAGTAAACTCCTGTTCGTGTCACAGGTGCCCTACGGCAAGCAGGTCAAGGATATCTACCCTGATCTTCCCCTTTCTTCGGGAAAAGTCATCGACGATGTGATGTACAAACATTGGGACGAATGGGTGGAAACCGTTCCTCATCCCTTTGTGGCCGACCTCACCTCCAAGGGCCTCGAAAACGTACAGGATCTCCTGGACGGAGAACCCTACGAATCGCCCATGAAACCGTGGGGAGGCATCGAACAGCTGGCTTGGTCGCCCGATAGCAAAACCGTGGCGTATACCTGCCGCAAGAAGACGGGCCTGGCCTACAGCATTTCCACCAATTCTGACATCTACATATACGACCTGGCCTCTGGTACGACTAAAAACCTCACCGAAGGCATGATGGGTTACGACCAAAACCCGGTCTTTTCGCCCGATGGTCGCTACATCGCCTTTGAAAGCATGGCCAGGGATGGTTACGAGGCCGATATGAACCGTCTCTTCGTCCACGACCTGACCACGGGAACCAACCGTTTCCTCTCCGAACAACTGGACGCCGACGTGAGTAACCTCTGCTGGTCGGCCGATGGTGCCACGCTCTTTTTCCTGAGCAGCGAAGAGGCTGTGATTCAATTGTACAAGGCTGATTGTGCGACAGGTGCCATACAAGCCCTTACCAACGGGCAGTTTGACCTGTCAGGCCTGGCGCTGGCTGGTGACCAACTGATCACCTACCGTCATTCCATGGAACGTCCCAACGAACTGTACCGTGTCAACCCGGCCGATGGTTCCATGACAGCCCTGACCGATGAAAACAAGGAACTGATGGCCCAACTCAAGCCGGTTACCGTGGAACGCCGCTTCATCAAAACCACCGACAACCAACAGATGTTGACCTGGGTGGTTTATCCGCCTGATTTTGATCCCGCCAAGTCCTATCCGACCATCCTGTATTGTTCCGGTGGCCCTCAAGGCAATATCGGTCAGTTTTGGTCCTATCGCTGGAACCTGCGTCTCATGGCCTCCCAGGGTTACATCATCGTTGTCCCCAACCGACGTGGTGCCTCTGGTCTGGGCCAGGCCTGGAAAGAGCAAATCAGCCGTGATTACAACGGTCAAAACATGAAGGATTACCTGTCGGCCATTGATGCGTTGGCTGCTGAGCCTTATGTAGATGAAAACAGGCTGGGCTGTGTCGGTGCTTCTTACGGGGGCTTCTCTGTGTATTGGCTGGCCGGTCATCACGAAAAACGGTTCAAGGCCTTCATTTCACACAGCGGCATCTTCAACACGGAAGCTCAGTACCTGGAGACGGAAGAGCTCTGGTTTGCCAACTTTGACATGGGTGGTCCCTATTGGAACGTCTCTGATCCCGTCATCCAACGTTCTTTCGCCGGTTCACCCCACAAGTTTGTCCAGAACTGGGATACGCCCATCCTTTGCATTCATGGTGAAAAAGACTTCCGCATCCTGGCCTCCCAGGGTATGCAGGCCTTCAACGCTGCCAAAATCAGGGGTATTCCCGCTGAGCTGTTGATTTATCCCGATGAAAATCACTGGATTACCAAGCCGCAAAACAGTATTCTCTGGCAACGCCGTTTCTTCAACTGGCTGGATCGCTGGTTGAAGGTGGCAGAATAATCTGTCAGACAACACACAGGATAATCGGACGTTTGCACACTACGCAAGCGTCCGTTTTTATAAACGACTGCTGATAAAACGGGTCAACATGTCGATGGCCGGTTTGTTGTTACCGCCCTGAGGGACTATGATGTCGGCGTAACGTTTGGTGGGTTCGATGAATTCCAGGTGCATGGGTTTGAGTACGTTTTCGTAGCGTTCCAACACCATTTCCGGTGTACGGCCTCTTTCCAGCACATCTCGCCTCACCACCCTGATCAGACGGTCGTCCGGATCAGCATCGACGTATATCTTCAGGTCCATCTGNNCAGGGTTTGACCAACACGGTTTCTTCCTGCCTGGTGCAGGTAATGTAGGAATACTTGGGTTGATGGATGGCCTGGCCGGCTTTCAACGTTTTGATGTGTTCGGTCAACAGCGACCATTCGATGGAATCGGGGTGATCGAAATTGATGAGTTTCCGTTCCTCCCAGGGCACATGGCTGCTGTCGTTG
>DOBD01000102.1:0-3199 GCA_003506275.1 Bacteroidales bacterium
TGCACCAGCCCTGAGGAACGGAGCTCGATGCAATACCCGATCCCGCCAAGGGGAGCGGGATCGAAGTAGCATCAAAGAGAAAACGCCCGAATGAAACCATCCGAGCGCTTTCCTGAGTTAAGCTAAGAAAAAAATCGTTAGTTGTTTTCGGGACGCAATTTGCGAACAACAGCACCCGTGCGCCACATTTCGCTTTCACGCAAGGCTTTCAGCTCTTCTTCCAGTTTTTCCCTGTAATCGGGCTTGGAGTTGGAATCGATGGAACGTTGCGCTTCGTTGCCACAGGCCACTTCGGCGTACAACTTTTCGAAGACAGGCTTGGAGGCATCGTGGAAGGGCCCCATCCAATCCAAGGCGCCGCGTTGAGCCGTGGTGGAGCAGTTGGCGTACATCCAGTCCATCCCGTTCTTGGCAAACAAGGGCATGAGTGATTGGGTCAGTTCTTCCACCGTTTCGTTGAAGGCTTCAGAAGGCGTGTGACCGTTGGCACGCAGCACTTCGTACTGAGCCAGCAACAAACCTTGGATGGCCCCCATCAAGGTACCACGCTCGCCGGTAAGGTCAGAATACACTTCGCGCTTGAACGTGGTTTCAAACAAATAGCCCGACCCCACACCGATACCCAGGGCGACCACACGGTCGAATGCCCTGCCGGTAGCATCCTGGAAAATGGCGTATGACGAGTTCAAACCACGACCTTCGAGGAACATGGTGCGTAATGACGTACCCGAGCCCTTGGGAGCAACCAGGATAACATCCACGTCAGCAGGAGGGATGATGTTGGTGCGTTCCTTGTAGGTGATGGCAAAACCATGGGAAAAATACAGGGCCTTGCCCTTGGTTAAATACGGTTTGATACGAGGCCAGACTTCAATCTGAGCGGCATCGGACAGGAGGTATTGAATCACGGTAGCCTTTTGGCAGGCTTCTTCGATGTCAAACAGGGAAACACCGGGCACCCAACCGTCTGCGACGGCCTTGTCCCAGGTTTTGCCGCCCTTGCGTTGGCCCACGATGACGTTGAAGCCATTATCACGCAGGTTCATGGACTGACCGGGACCTTGCACCCCGTAACCAATCACCGCGATGATTTCGTCTTTCATCACTTCACGTGCTTTTTCGAGCGGAAACTCTTCGCGGGTGACAACGTTCTCGTCAACCCCGCCAAAATTCATAACTGCCATTTTCTTTGGATTTATGGGATAAATTGTGTTAATTCTCTCGTTTTTGGCGCGACAAAGTTACACATTATTTGTCAGCCATCAAATTGAAAGGTCCGTCAAACTGCATACCAGCCCGGCAAATGATATCAGCGCCCCTGCGCATCTCAAACTGGCAGGCCTCATCGCAGGGTTGGTGTCGATAAATCTCAACCACCTCGCCGTACAAGGCCTCGTTCACGTAATTAATGTCCAACCGCGTGATGTTGCGTTGTTGAAACAAGCTCAATGGAAACAAATCAGCCATCCATTCGATGTACTTCATACTATTGGTATGCCGGTTGAAATCCAGGTCGCTGTACTTGACCCTGTGCCTGGAAACAGCCTCCCCACTCAGTGCGGGCAAACGGTGAGGCTTCTCAATCAAGGAGGGTATGCCGGTGACAAAGGCTGAATAATCAGCCCCCTTTAAATCAAGGGCCTTTCTGGCTTCCAGATCCATCATACACCAAATGCTGGTGCCTGCGCCCATGTGCGAACCATCTCCACCCGTCATCTTGAAATTACGGGTGGTAAACACCCTGCCGTAATCCTCAATCCAGGTCTCAATACGGAAGATTTCGTGGGCTTTGGGGTAGTAAGCGACCTCCATGGCCAATCGGGAAGCCACCCAGGTTTTGCCCTGTTCGTGTAAAGCCTCCATGCCAAAACCATTCTCCATGGCGTTCCTGCCAGCAGTATGCAAAAGATAACCAAGCAGTTGCGTCAAACGGATACGGTCGCTGAAATCAACATCCAAGGGTTGTACCTGGTAGGTATATTCGGCTACTTTCCGCATGCCTGCATCGCTTTGGCCTTTTTCTTTTCCATTTCGGCCAGGAAGTCACTGAGCCGTTCCTGCGTCGAGCGCGTGATGGCCACACGCCCGGAACGCACAAACTGTAATACCCTGAACTTGTTTAGTTCATCAAACAAGGATTGAATCACATCGGCCGATCCAGACATCTCAATGGCAGCGAAATTCCGGTTGACCTCAACGATGCGCGCGTTGTAGGTACGCATCAACGTTTCAATTTCGGGGTTGTCCAACAACGAATCCGTTGGTATCTTGTACAAGGCCACCTCATCGAAAATGATTTCATCGTCGGTGTAATGAAAGGCCTTGAGCACGTCGATGCGTTTTTCAATCTGACGCACCACCTTGATGACTTGCTCCTCATCAGATTCCACCGTGATGGTAAACTTGTGAATGTTGGGCAAGGACGACTTTGACACCGTCAAGCTCTCGATGTTGATGTGCCGGCGCGTAAAGATGATGGCGATCTGATTGAGCAGCCCCACCATATTCTCGGTGTAAACCGTTATTGTGTAAAACGTTTTTTCCATAGGTCAATCGCCAAAAATTAGGTTATCCACGTTGGTGCCAGCTGGTATCATGGGGTACACCATCCCGTTCTCCTCCACTTCCACTTCCAGCAAATAGGAGCCTTTGGTGGCAAACAGTTCGTCGATGGCCTCGGCCAACTCCTCGCGCTTAACCACTTTACGGCCGGGGATACCGTAGGCTGCCGCAATCATGGGAAAGTCGGGGTTCTGCAGAACAGTGGACGAATAACGTTCACGGAAAAACAACTCCTGCCATTGGCGTACCATGCCCAGGAACTTGTTGTTTAAAATGATGATTTTGACGGCCGCCTTGTATTCCATGATGGTACCCAACTCCTGGATGGTCATCTGGATGCCCCCGTCACCGGTAAACAGGCAGACCTCCCGTTCGGGCGAACCAATGGCGGCGCCAATAGCAGCCGGCAAGCCAAAGCCCATGGTACCCAATCCTCCTGATGTCACCAGGCTGCGTTTGCTTTGCAACTTGAAATAACGGCAAGCCATCATTTGGTTTTGGCCCACATCGGTGGCCAATACGGCATTGGGAGCCGCCTTTTCGGAAATCAGGTGAATGGCCTCGCCCATTGTGATGGGGCCTGCTCCCGGATGTATTTCCGGTTCGATGACCCGTTGCCATTCTTCGTCCGCATCGG
>DOBD01000102.1:3224-3368 GCA_003506275.1 Bacteroidales bacterium
ACCGCAATGTCAACCTTAACGTTTTTATCGATTTCTGCCGGATCAATATCAAAGTGGATGATCTTGGCCTGTTTGGCGTAGGTCTTAAGGTCGCCGGTCACACGGTCGTCAAACCGCATGCCAATGGCTATCAACACATCGCAT
>DOBD01000238.1:0-13194 GCA_003506275.1 Bacteroidales bacterium
TCAGCATTTCCAATGACGGGTATCTGTCGGTTTTTCCCATCCGCAATACAGACAAGCCTGATATTACGTACAATATACCCAATACCTTGTCTGGGAAATATGATGTCTGTGTCGTTATCCTCCCCAAGACAGTCTATGATCCCAAAACCACCGATTTCAAACCCTTGAAATTCTCGGCCAGAGTCAACTTTAACCTGGCCAACGGTACCGCCTCCAGTGTCACCTGCCGTGGCAAAGAAGGCCAGAACCTGTCCTCGTTTGAAAACAATCCTTACCGGGTGGATACCATTACCCTGACCACCATGACCTTCCCCACGTGCAACTACAATCAAAACAAAGTGACTGTCCAGGTGCGTCTGCAAAGCGTGGTGACTCCCAAGGAAATGACTCGATTCTCACAGGATATGTACATTGACTGCTTCTATCTGAAACCACGACGAGACTAACAACGCCACGAATGAACCTATCAACCCCCCATCATACAGCTATGAAACGAATAAGCGGACTCATCCTGTCCCTGCTTGCCATGGCGGTCTACGCACAGCAGCCGGCGACGGCGTCCGTACGCTCAACGCGGACGACAGTGGATGTCACGATGAAAACAGTCACCGGTCTGGTCAAAGAGGCCTCGACCGCCACGCCCATGATTGGTGTGCGCGTACAGGCTTACGGTAACAGCCGTTATGCAGCCATGTCGGCTGAAGACGGTACCTTCAGCATCAGGGTGCCCGACTTTGTCTCGGCCTTGACCCTCGAAGCTGACGGTTACGGACTGCTACTGGTCCCCATTGACCCATCCACCAATAAGGTGCAAGCTAACCTTTACCCCGATGCGTTTGCCGCTTCCTATGAACGGAAGCAAAAAGCCACGCTCGACCAATCATCCAGCATCGCTACCCTGAACGGCGATGTGAGCATTGATAAACAAATCCAGACCGGCTTGGGCGGCTCGTTGCGTTCCCTGCCTCGTTCAGGACAGGTTGGCATCGGTCATTTCATGCTGATGAACGGCATCAATTCCCTGTCTGCCAGTGTGCAACCTTTGGTAGTTATCGATGGTGTCATCTTTGACATGCAGTACAACCGTACGACCGTACACGACGGCTTTTACAATAACCTGCTTACCAACCTTAGCGTCAGCGATATTGAGAAAGTGACCGTTTTGAAGAATGGTACTGCTCTGTATGGAGCCAAGGGCGCCAATGGTGTGTTGCTCATCGATACCAAACGCAACAAGAGCATGGCCACCAAGATTGATGTGGATTTGACCGGCCAATTTGAGCAGATACCCAACCTGCCTCCCATGATGGATGCCACCGATTACCGCTATTATGCGTCGGAACTCCTGGGAACGACGGGTACCAAACTGACCACGTTCAAATTCTTGAACACCGACCCCAATTACTACTATTACAATCAGTACAACAACCAGACCGATTGGTCCAAGGAAGTATACCAGGAAGCCTTTTCGCAACAATACGGCATCAACGTTCAAGGTGGTGATGAGATTGCCAGCTACAACCTCTCCGTCGGCTACAGCGATGCCAACAATACCTTGAAATCCTTCGACATGAATCGTTTCAACCTCCGTCTCAACGCAGACATCAACCTCACCTCCAAACTGGATGTGCGTTTTGATGCCTCTTACAGCGATGTGAACCGGAGTTTGCGTGACGATGGTATCAGCGACAATTTCGCCAATACCACGATTACGTCGGTCGGATTATTGGGGCTGATCAAAGCACCGTTTCTGAATCCATACCAATTTGATATTTATGGTAACCAGTCTGGTTTTCTTTCCGATGCCGATGATTACCTGGATGAAGTGCTGGGCACCAGGGTCTCTCTGGCCAATCCCGCCGCTTTGTTGGAATACGGTTCAGGCAAGAACAAAAACATCATGGGTAACCGCCTGATCAACCTGGCCATCACCCCGATTTACCGTGTCAATTCAAGGTTGACCTTAAAGGAACACTTCAGCTACACGTTGGTCAACACCAACGCCAATTATTACACACCTCTTCGAGGCATGCCCTCTCTGGTCATCGAAGATGTAGCTACGGTGGAAAACGTGGCCAAGGCCATGGCTTCCAAGGGTAGTTCCTTTTTCAGTGACACCCGCGCCGATTGGGCCAGGATGTTGGGAGCTCACGACATCCACGTATACGGAGGCGTTCGTTTGGTCAACAATACGTTTGAGTTGAACCGTATCCAGGGTTACANNATGACAAAACACCCAACCTGAACACCAGCCTGGCTTATAAAACCACGATCGGTATTGATGACAAGAACCTCTCGCTGACCTACTATGCCTTAGCCGATTATGCCTACAAAGGTACTTACCTGTTATCGGGTGGGCTTAGCATGGAGTCTTCTTCCCGTTTTGGCCGTGAGACCGAAGGTGGCCTCAATCTCTTTGGTGCCTCGTGGGGGCTCTTTCCTTCCGTACAAGGCGCTTGGATCTTGACCAACGAAAGCTGGTTGCGTCCCAATAAGACGCTGAATTTCCTCAAACTTAACCTCGGCTTCGACCTTTCCGGAAACGATGATATGGATAACACCGCTACCCGTACCTATTTTGGAGCTGTCCGTATCATGAACAACATCGGAGGTTTGGTGCTTCAAAACATCGGTAACACCAAATTGCAATGGGAAACCACCAAGCGACTGACAGCCGGTGCAGAGGCTAATCTGTTTGACAACCGTCTTAACCTGGCGTACAATCTCTTCTGGAGTCGTACCGACAACCTGCTCAGTCTTAAAGCCCTCAGTTATCTGGGCGGCCTTGATAACCTGTGGAGCAACGATGGAGCCCTTTCCAATGCTGGTTATGACGTTAGTCTGAACTTCAAGGCGTTGAATACCAAATCCGTTCAGATTGAACTAGGTGGAAGCGTAGGGCACTATGCCAACAAGTTGACCGCGCTGCCCAATAACAATCAATCCTTCACCTCCAACGTGTACGGTGCCAGCATCCTATCCCAAGTGGGTAGCCCGGTTGGTCTGTTCTACGGTTATCAAACTGATGGCGTGTATAAAAACAGCGACCTTGCTCAGGCTGATGGTAAATACATTGTGCTGCGCAATGGTGAACGGAAGTATTTCGGAGCCGGAGACATGAATTTTATCACCACCAACGATGCAGAAGTCAATGAATTAGACCAGGTTGTCATAGGAAATCCCAACCCTGACCTCTACGGTAATTTGTTTGCCAACCTGACCATCAAGCGCTTGAGTTTGAATACGGTGTTTGCCTATTCGATGGGTAACGACATCTTCAATTACCAACGCATGATCCTTGAAGGGGGTAACGCCTTTCACAACCAGACCACAGCCTTGAACAAACGGTGGACGAGGGAAAATCAGGAAACCGACATCCCCGTTATCACGTTTGAAGACCCCATGGGTAACAGCCGTTTCTCGGATCGTTGGATAGAAGATGGTTCCTACCTCCGCTTGAAAACGATCACCCTAAGTTACGCCCTGCCCATCCAAAGTACCTACCTGCAAGGGTTGACCTTCTGGGCTTCTGGCAACAACCTGCTCACCTTCACCAACTACCTTGGTGGCGACCCTGAACATTCTGCCAGCAATAACATCTTATTGCAAGGTATTGACAGAGGCCTGTTGCCCCAAGGCAAGACAGTGGCCGTAGGCATCAAGATCAACCTCTAACCCACCGCCGTATGAAAAAGATACTCCCTTATGTATTAACTGGCTTGCTTACCCTGGGTGGGTTGAGCAGCTGTCAGGACTTCTTTGAACTGGAGTCCGAACAGGTCCTGTTTGTTGACGACCTCAAACTCAACACGGTCAACGACACCGTCTATTCCGTCATTGGCATCATCAACCGCCTCCAGCAGGTGGCCGACAAAACGGTCTTGCTGGGAGAAATCAGAAGCGACCTGATCAGCTTGACAGATAAGGCTGACCTCGAACTCCAGGCGCTGGCTACCTTTACCGCCGGAACGAACAACCTGTACAACAGACCTCAGGATTATTACGCCATCATCAACAACTGCAATTATTTCATAGCAAATGCCGACACTGCCCTTAGAAAGCGCAATGAGCCCGTTTTTGTGAAGGAATACGCAGCAGTGAAAGCCTTCAGAGCCTGGACTTACCTGCAGTTGGCTAAGATTTACGGATCCGTACCGTTTGTGATTGAGCCCATTGAAAAGGAAAAACAAACCAATATTGCCCTGTATGAAAAGAAAGACATGGCAGCGTTGTGTGACTTTTTCATTGAAGACATCAAACCCTTCATCAATACCGATCTGCCTGGTTACGGAAACATCGGCGGTATGAACTCGACCAAATTCTTTATCCCGGTACGCCTGTTGTTGGGTGATCTCTGCCTGTGGGCCGGTCGCTACATGGAATCAGCCCTTTATTACCACGACTTCCTGACCAACCGAAACAGGCCCATGCCGTTGGAGACAAATCAGATAGCATGGAGGTCTAACACCAATACCTTTGATGGCAATATAAATGATTCGTACNNGACGTTTCCGGTCAGGAGATTATCTCGTATATTCCCATGGAAGCTAATCGTTTTGAAGGGACGATCAGTGAATTGCGTAACATTTTTAATTCCACCCTGGATAACGATTACTACTATCAGGCCAAACCATCCAACGCATTCATTTCCCTTTCCAAACAACAATCCAACTGCAAGATTTACCTGAACGAAGCCACTCAAGTCAGAGACACGATTTACGCGCCATCAGAAAACATCTTCAATGAATTCTGGGTGGGTGATTTGCGTCTGTATTCGATTTACAGAAGGCAGTATGTGGGAAATTCCTCCCTTAGCAGCTATTCTANNCTGACAGACAGACTATCCAAAAAATTGGTAGGCATGTCCCCATTTACCGCAGGGGAACTGTTTACCTGAGGTATGCGGAAGCGCTTAACAGGACTGGTTTTCCCTCAGCTGCTTTTGCCATCCTCAAATACGGTCTGACGGAGGAAAACATTGTGAAATATGTTGACTCGATGGAAGTCAAGACAGCCAGTGGAACCGGACTGTTAGACTGGGATCTAAATCTGTTTACCGCAACCAATACCATGGGTATTCATTCAAGAGGAGCTGGTGTTGCTGATGCCAACAAGCAGTATGTACTACCGGCGATGGCCAACAAAACCGACTCCATTCTCTATGTGGAAAACCTGATCTCTGACGAACTGGCGCTGGAAACAGCCTTTGAAGGCCAACGTTTCTACGACCTGATGCGTATCGCTCTCCGACGCAACGACCACGCTTACCTGGCCAACAAGGTGGCCGGAAGGGACGGCGCGTCCAACTTTAACCAGGCTCTGTACAACAAGCTGATGGATGTCAGCCAATGGTACTTGCCGCTGAACAACTGACAAACGCAAACGATTTAATCTCCATCTTTACTAACCAGTACTCATGTAAAACCGTACGACTATGAAAAAACGATTACTACTCGTCGGGCTGCTGATGGCAGGATTGTCCGTCACCGCCCAGGACATTTTCAACTACGGGTTCGAGACACCCTCTTCGGATCTGCAAGTTGGCAAATTGGAGTATATCAACTTCAAGGAAGGTGATACCCGCGACTCCATCAGCACGGTAGCCCACAGTGGCTCCCTGGCGCTCCAGTTGAACAACGCCCTTGTGGCCGGTGAAAACTGGGACCGCGCCCTCAAATTCAGGAATTTGCCCATTGAACCCAATACGTCCTACCGTGTGACGTTCTGGGTCAAAGGTGATGCCACGTTCACTATGCCCGAAGCCAACCCTGCCAACACGAACATCAGGACCAGGCTCATGGTGGGTGAAGAAAATGCCGATGTGGCATATGTTGCCAAAGGGAATGCCACCTATGACTACACATCGACCAACCTGGATCCCAATGTATGGAAGAAAATGAGCATGGTGTTTTTCTACACCAATGACTCGGTGCAGAAGGCTTACTACGCCACCACACACACCGATACGCTCAATTTCAACCACTATCTGTCGTTGAATGTGTACAATCCCGGTACCTATTACATTGACGATGTGGTAGTCTCCAAATCCAGCGTGAAACAAATTACCTACAACGGAGATGTCATCAAGGTTGATCTGGGTTACTCCATCAATGCCGCAGATTTAAGGAAGGGCAAAGATTACGAAACGGCCTCCCTGCCTGTTTCCAGCGCTAANNGGGTGAAACCGAACTTGCCGTAGAAGCGGTTGAATTGCAACCCGATGGATTTTTCATCTTCCTGGCCAGCGATTACCTGGATGACTCAGCAGAAGGCAATCTCAAGATCAGCTTTACTAATCCCACCGAAGAAGGGGAAGCATTGTTGTATAACGCCGACCGCCGTCCCTTCTCCTGGGATGATGCTTCCGACAAGCGTGTCCTCAACTTCACGGATGAACTGGCCGATTACAACGTTGACCTGACCGGTTCTTCCATCATCTATTTCCCGCCGCTGTTGAAGGCTACCTTGCCCGAAAACGAATCGTTCGACTTGCCACAGTCCACCAAAACATTCTCTTTTACGTACAACAAGCAAATCGATTGCGCTTCTGTTAAGGCGACGTTATTGGGTCCTGTTTCCGGTACCGGTGTGGTCAATGGTAAACTGACGCTCCCCTTGACTGAAACCGGTTACGCCAGCACCCTGACCTTTACGGTTCCCGATGGTGTCGTTGTTGGTGATGGTGACTATACATTGACCTTGACCGATGTCTTTAGTGAGCAAGGCATTCCTGCCGATGCCAACGATGCCATCGTCTTTACGGTTGGAGCCTCGCAAGCTGCTGCCATCGACACTGTTATGGTGCCCTGGACCAAAGCCAATACAGCTGCCAACAGTGTCCCCTTGGGATGGAAGCGACTGATGTCCAAGCGCGATGGTACGTTTACTGAGGTGAAGGGTGATGGAACGACCGGTCAATCAGGTGCCCGTACCATGCATTTCCTGGACGGTGGAGACTTCAACGTCGGTTACTACCACTCTGCCCGTGATTTCGACACCATCCGTTTCATGTATGGGACCTATCCTGAAAACCGTCTCCATCTGAAGGCAGGCCGTTACAGCTTATCCTACTACAGTGCTTACTGGACAAACGATGCCATGAACGCCAAAGCTACGCACGATTTGATCATTACCGATACGACCTTCACCAAGGAAATCTTTGTGGAACGTGCCATTGCTTCTGCTTTCAGTTGCAACAACGGTAGCGGCGTTGTCGTTGCTGGTGCTGCTTTCCATGAATACTCCATCTATATTCCTGAAGACGGTGATTATGTAATGGACTTTACTGCCTATCAAGGTTGGAACTCGTTGGTTATTGCCAACGTTCTTATGTACAGTGTTCCATCTTCGGCCGTTAAATACAAGAGCATGTTGAGCACAGCCATGACCTTGGCCAACAACGCCATGACGGCTGCCGACTCCTCCATGTACGATGGTGCTCAGAAAACAGCGCTTGCCGCTTTGATCGAGTACTACACCACAACCGTATTGACCGCTCCCAGCGCCTATGTGAATGGATCCGACGAATTGACCAAGGGTGCTGCCACCTTGTTGGCTCACAAAACAGCGGTGGATAACTACGTTGCCAGCGTGAATTTGGCTACCACCAATAAAGACAAGTATACAGGAACCCGCTTTGAAGCCCTGTCAGCTTATCCCAAGTTGGTCACCAACTTCGACCTCTACAAGGCTGTGCCTTATACCGATGACGCTCAGTTGAAACTGGCTACCGACAGCCTGAACCACTACGCCAACCTGTTGAACAACTGGGCCACCAACGGTGTACCCGCTTTGACCTACCGCTTGAACAAGGCCATCACCTTGGGCAAATACCTAGGTATTGACTCGCTGGTTATGGAGCCGGCCCGTCAGGCCTTAACCGACGATGACGCCATCGCAGAAGCGTTGAACGAAAAGATCAAGATCAAGTTGTACAATGAATTGGCCCTTGACAACATCAAGTTTGGTGCTTCCTGGGAAGATTCTACCCTGGTGGACAGCCTTGAACTGACCAACTACATCAAGAACCCCAACTTCTACACAGCACAGACGGCCCAAAACCTGAACAACACAACCTTCCCGGGTTGGGTGACCAGTGGCGCTTCTAATGCCGGTGTGGGAACCTTGGCTTCAGCTACCAATCCGTTTGTGGATACCCATGCTACGGTCTTTAACCTGGCCATCAACACCTTTGAACAGACAGTCACCAACATCCCTGCCGGTGTGTATAACGTACACATGAAGACCAGGACGGGTGATCCTGCTGGAAACGGTGTGGCCCGTGAAGAAATCGTAGGTAAGTATTATTTCTACGTGATACAGGGTACTGACACGATTAAGACTGATTTCATGATTACCTCATGGGGTCTGCCAGCTACGCCTACCGTTATCAAGAACGTAACCATCGTAGATGGTACCATTACCATGGGTATCCATACTGGCTCTGTTTCTGGTTACACACCATCCTTGTTCTGGGGTGACCCTGCTCTCTGGTTGGTAGGTAAAGCTCCGGGCTTCCAATACACTGGCCTGCAGCAGCAAGAAGCTGTTAAGGGCGCTGTGAAGGAAGTGATCTATTACAACATCCAAGGTATGCGTGTTCCTCGTCTCGTGAGAGGTCTGAACATCGTCAAGACCATCTACGACAATGGTACGGTGGATGTTCAGAAGATCATGATGAAATAACCCAACGATTCCCAACGTAAGTGTTTGCTTACGAATAGACCAAGCAGGTGAAGGCCGAAAGACCTTCACCTGCTTTCTTGCTATCAATTAATCAAAATCGATGCCTTCTATCAAGTACCTGTTCACTGTGATCTGTTGCCTGCTGTGTCATCCTGCCTTTTCCGCCCTGGCAGCGGATGATCCGGCTTGGTCTTATCAATACGTGACCACGTACATCAACCCAATCATGCCTGGCGACCACCCGGATCCCAGTTTGCTCAAGGTGGGTGATGATTTCTACGCTTCTGGTTCTTCGTTTCATTTCACGCCCTACGGTTTACTGCTTCATTCCACCGACCTGGTGCATTGGCGGGTGTTGACCCGCATCATTCCGGCCAATTGGTCGGGTTTGCTCAGCGCAGCACCAGCCGCCGGAACCTGGGGAGGTACCTTGTCGTACTTTTACGGAAGTTATTGGTATTATTTTTCCAACACGGTAGGAGGGGGGCAGTATGTGTGTAAAGCCTCCAAGCCTGAAGGTCCTTGGTCTACCCCCGTCAAGGTGAAAACTACCGCCGATACTGGCCCCATCGGGTATGATAATTCCATTTTCGTAGACGACGATGGCACGCCCTATCTATTGATCAAACCTGGTCAATTTGTTAACCGCATTCAACGCATTGGTTCCGATGGCCATCTGACCGGTAGCGTGATCAACCTGGATTGGGTCAACGCCGACAAACAATACAGCTGGGCCGAAGGACCGGTGATGTGTAAACGCAATGGCTGGTACTATTACTATGTGGCAGGGAACGTCGCCGGAGGACAGTACGTTTTGCGCACCCGCACCCTGACAGCCGATCCGTCAGCCTGGGAAGCATTGGGTGCTTTCTTTGAAACAGTCACTGACACCAAAACCCCCTTCCGGACCCCCAACCACATCACTCAACCGTTCATGTTGGCTGACAGTACCTGGTGGACGATTTCCCACAGTTACGAAAGCCTCAACGGCGATGATTGGGGTGGTAAGGGCCGTCAAGGGCTGCTGCACGAAGTGATTTGGGACGCCAACGGAAAACCCTGGGGGAAGGCCCCAACGACCCAGTCCCTCCCCGTTCCAGCCCTTCCGCGTGGTGATGCTCCCAGAAGATTGCCCCGCTCCGACGCGTTTGAGGGAACGGTGTTGTCCAGCGATTGGCATGCCCATCACCCTGCCATACTTGCTATGTCCAGTTTGCAATCCGGCTGGTTGGTTCTGAATCCTGGCAGCAACAGCGGCCATCTTTTGCAACGGGATGCCGGCCGTTATTACAGCCTGGTCACCAAGGTGGCCTTGGCTGCCCGATCAAACGGCCAGGAAGCCGGTCTTTGCCTAACCAACGGCAATCAAACAGTCACGGTCAAACTGATCGTGGGGTACGACAATGGCTCCACACTTACGTTTACCAATGGTGCGCTCACACAACNNGATACGGTTTGGCTCAGACTGGAACGCAAAGAACACCAACTAACGGCCTTTTATGGCCAAGATGGACTCAACTGGACAGCCTTGGGGACACCCCTTTCGGCCATCGACCTCGATAAGGGGCAACCCTCTTACAATAGTTGGGTTGGTAACAGCCAGGGGCTTTACGCCAAGGGTACGAATGCTCGCTTTGATTGCTACGTGTACAGGGATGGCTTCAGCGAATGGCCCCTATCGGGCAGGGATAATCACTACGGTGTCGATGAATTGCTTCGAGGTACCGTCAAGGTGCTGACCAATAACACAGCCTTGGGCGGATGGTTTCTGATGGGGGGGTTGCAGGTTGGATACCCCGACTGCAAGGCTGGTCGCGTTGAGATGACCGCTGCCTCCCTAACCGGCGGTAGTCTGGAACTTTGGTTGAATGACCTCGAACGGGGCGGCACCAAGCTGGGAGAAGTGACAGTTCCGGCTACAGGTAGTGTGAATGTGTATAAGACTGTCAATGCAGCTATCGTACCCACCAGTGGTCAGTATGACCTCTACGCCCGGTTCAAGGGCCCTAAAAATGCCTTCTTTATGAAATCCATCCGATTCTTGCCCGACCTGACCACGGCACTGCCCGGTATCGCCCTGACGGGCGTTATCATCCACCCCAACCCCACCGCTGATGTGTTTCATTTGCACGTCGACAAGCAGGGCCGTCACCCCTACAGCCTGTTTGACCTACAGGGCCGTAGCATCGAGGAGGGTTTTGTTGAAACAACAGCCGTTGTGGGAGCCAACTTGCCAAGCGGATCCTACCTGCTCCAATTGACGTTGGACGGTCAACGGCATGCATGGACGTTGACGAAGCGTTGATGGAGCCACCTCTTGCTGTAAGAGGCTGATGATTTAGGCAGGAATGACCCTAATGGGAGGTTTAGTTATCCAAATCAACAGTCTATCATTCAAAGTCAACAGTCCATCGTTATGAAATCAGCTATCTTTGCAATCATGAAGAACTTGGCCACCTTGAATCCTACCAATCCCTTACGCACCATTCGCTTAGGACAGCGCATCCGTTTTTCTCATGGGCTGTTGCTTTTTATTCTCCTCTTTGCCTCCATGCAAGCTGTTCATGCCTGGCAAGGTGGAGCGACACCCAGGTTGCACGTTGAAGGACGATACCTCTGCGATCCCCATGGCAACCGTGTTAACCTACACGGTGTTGCGTTAACTCCTAGCCCCTGGTTCAACGGCGGCCATGTGGGTGTTTGGCGTTGGAACAACTATGACATTGCTGGTTGCCTTTCGTACAACAAGGCCGTAATGAGCCGCCTGACAGACACCACAGCCGGTTGGTACTTGAACTACATCCGCTTGCACATGGATCCGTACTGGACCAACAAGCCAGGCGTTTCTGTGGCCGGCGAACACGACATTTCGGCTTTCTCCCTGGACAGGCTCAAAACCTACTTGACCAGCGTCTACATTCCCTTGATTAAACATGCCCAGTCCAGGGGCTTGTACATTATCATGCGCCCTCCTGGAGTTTGTCCTGAAAAAATCGCCGTGGGTGATGCCTATCATCAATACCTGCTCAACGTTTGGGGCACTGCAACCAAGAATGCCTACCTCAAAGGTGCCGACCATGTTATGTTGGAGCTGGCAAACGAACCGGTTCAGATTCTGGGCACCGACGGCACCTGGGGCAGCAACGGACAGGCTCACTTCGATGCCCTAAAGCAGTTTTTCCAACCCATCGTCGACACCATCAGGGCTAACGGGTTCAGGGGGGTGCTTTGGATACCGGGACTGGGCTGGCAATCCCACTACAAGGGGTATGCCATCAATCCCATAGAGGATGGCAATTGCGGGTATGCTGTCCACGTGTATCCTGGTTATTGGGGCGGTATCAACAACTACGCAGCCATGAAGAAGGGGTGGGACGAACACGTGAAGCCTGTGGCCGATTTTGCCCCCATTGCGGTAACGGAAATTGATTGGGCGCCTGAAGGCTACGGCAGTTTTGGAAAAGGCACAACGGGCGTAGCCGGTGGTGATGGGTTTGGTGCCAACTTCAAGATGGTCGTTGATGCCTCAGACAATGTGAGTTGGAATGTCCTGTCGCCTGAAAACCTCATTCACAATGGCAATACATCCGGTGACATCGCCTACAACAGCGACCCGGAAGCCTGCGCACTGCCTTGCTACAACTGGTTCAGGGCCTACGCCAACAGTCGTTACGCCAGACCCGACTACACGTATCGTTCATTCAGTGACAAGGGTGACGGCACGTATACGAACCCTGTTATTTTCGGGGATTTCCCCGATCCAGACGTGGTAAGGGTGGGGGATACGTACTACATGGTCTCTACCACCATGCATATCTTTCCGGGAGCAACCATCCTTGCCTCAAACGACCTGGTCAATTGGCGTTATTGCAGCAACCCCCTAACCAGCATTGAAGCCACACCCTGTTACAACCTGGAAGGCTGCAGCCGCTATGGGCACGGTCAATGGGCCAGTAGCCTGGCGTACAAGGACGGAACCTTCCATTTGCTGTTCACCACCCTCGATGAGGGCAGTTACCTCATGACAGCTACCGACCCACAAGGAGCCTGGACCAAGCGAAAATTGAACGACACCTTCTACGACCCTGCTCTTTTTTTCGATGAAGATGGCAGTACCTACGTCGCCTATGGTATTAACACCCTACGCATCGCCCAGCTTGATGCTGATTTCAATAAGCTACCAGGCAAAGATCAGGTTGTGTTTACGTACACCTTCAGAGAGGGATTGGAAGGAAGCCACCTGTATAAAATCAACGGTGAATACTACCTCTACGCCACCTATGGCGGCTGGCCAGCGTTCCAGGTCGCTCTCCGCGCACCGTCCATCTACGGGCCGTATGAAGAAAAAGTGGTACTTAGTGACGACAACATCCATCAAGGTGCCCTGATCCAAACACAAACCGGTGAATGGTGGACCCTGTTGTTTTACGATAAAGGACCTTTCGGGCGTCTGCCCAACCTGCAACCGTTAACCTGGGAGAACGGCTGGCCCATGGTGGGCGTCAATGG
>DOBD01000238.1:13215-13411 GCA_003506275.1 Bacteroidales bacterium
CAACGACAACTTCAGGCATTACACCCTGGGATTGCAATGGGGATGGAACCACAACCAGGATAAGTCGGGTTGGTCGTTGACAGCACGGCCAGGCTTTTTAAGGCTTACAACCATACACCTGGCAGACAGCCTGCCGATGGCAAAAAACACCCTAACTCAACGCATCCTTGGCTATCCCTCTGACTTGTCCCGGTCG
>DOBD01000070.1 GCA_003506275.1 Bacteroidales bacterium
TGCTGTTGAATTGTACAAAACGGTACTTCAGCAGCATTCATCGCTTTACCTGGTGGCCAGTGGGGGCGTGGGGTCTTTGCAGGATCTGGAAAATCTGGCTGATGCCGGGTTGCCCGCCGCTATCGTCGGAAAAGCTATTTATGAAGGGCGGATACCCTTGAAAGAGTTGGCTCGTTTTTTGGCATAACTTGAAAAATGACCTACCTTTAACACCCAATACATCACACTATGCTGGCGAAACGCATCATACCCTGCCTCGACGTCAAGGACGGCCAAACCGTCAAAGGCGTGAATTTTGTTAATTTCAGGCAGGCCGGAGATCCGGTGGAGCTTGGCCATCAATACAGCCTGCAGGGTGCCGATGAATTGGTTTTTTTAGACATCACCGCTTCACACGAGGGACGTAAGACATTTGTCGACATGGTACGGAAAGTGGCCGACCGTGTAAGCATCCCCTTTACGGTGGGAGGAGGTATCAACGAACTCAAGGACGTGGATGTGCTGCTTAATGCAGGAGCCGACAAGGTGTCCATCAATTCGGCCGCATTGCGTAATCCTGGCCTGATCGATGACATTGCGGCCCATTTCGGATCACAAGTCTGCGTGGTGGCCATAGACGCCAACCTGGAGGAAGGCCTTTGGCGTTGTTACCTGAATGGTGGACGCATACCCACCGACAAGGATCTCTTCGGCTGGGCAAAAGAGGCCCAGGATAGGGGTGCCGGTGAAATCTTGTTTACCAGTATGACCCACGATGGAGTAAAAGAAGGCTATTCCAACGAAGCGCTCGCTACGTTGGCTGAAAACCTGAACATTCCTGTCATCGCATCGGGTGGTGCCGGTAAGCAGGAACATTTCAGGGATGCCTTTTTGTTGGGTAAGGCCGATGCAGCCTTGGCAGCCAGTGTGTTCCATTTTGGAGAAATCAGCATACGTGAATTAAAAACCTATTTGAAAGGCCAGGGTATCACCGTACGCCTGTAGTTTGTCAACCATAAAATATAACGATCGTGACCTTGGATTATAGCAAGTTGAACGGCCTGGTACCGGCCATCGTACAAGACGCCACCACCAGGAAAGTACTCATGTTGGGCTTTATGAACGAAGCCGCCTTGGAAAAAACCCACGAGTTGGGTCGGGTGACCTTTTTCAGCCGTACCAAAAACCGCCTGTGGACCAAGGGTGAGGAAAGCGGTCATTTCCTGGAGGTGGTATCCATCACAGAGGATTGCGACCACGACACCCTGCTCATTCAGGCTCATCCCACCGGTGCCGTATGCCACATGGGTTGGGATACTTGCTTCAATGAAGTCAACGACGTGGATGACTGGGAGTTCCTTCGCTATCTCCAGGATTTCATTGACAAGCGGTATCAGGAGATGCCGGAAAAGTCCTATACCACCACCTTGTTCAAAAGTGGCATCAACCGCATGGCGCAGAAGGTAGGCGAGGAGGCTGTTGAAACTGTCATTGAAGCCACCAACGGTACCGATGACGGTTTTCTGTACGAGGCGTCTGATCTGATTTACCATTTGATGGTCCTGCTGACCTCCAAAGGCTTCCGTATGGAAGACTTGAGCAAAGAATTAAAAAAACGCCATAAATAAGCCTTATGGAAGAAGGATGCTTGATTGACTATCAGGACGTGGAAATCTACCGCGACGAATTGCTGGTACTCCAGCACGTGGATTTGACCGTCAACAAAGGGGAGTTTGTGTACATTATCGGTAAAGTGGGATCGGGTAAAAGTAGCCTGTTGAAAACCCTTTATGCAGAAGTGCCCATCACCTCGGGCGAGGCTAGTGTGTTGGATGTTAACCTCAAGTCAATCAAAAGCCGGCAGGTGCCCCTTCTCAGGCGCAAATTGGGCATCGGTTTCCAGGATTTCCAGTTGCTCATCGACAGGAATGTGGATGAAAACCTGGCGTTTGTCCTGAAGTCGACCGGCTGGAAAGATAAACAACTGATCCAGGATCGCATCCGTGAGGTGTTGGATCAGGTAGGTATGTCCAACAAAGGATACAAGATGCCTCATGAATTGTCCGGCGGTGAACAACAGCGCGTTGTCATGGCCAGGGCTTTGCTCAATGCGCCGACAATTATCCTGGCCGATGAGCCCACCGGTAACCTGGATCCTGAGACCGGTGCCGAGATTGTGAGCCTGCTCCACCGCATTCGTGAAGCCGGAACCACTGTCTTGATGAGTACCCACAACATGAGCTTCGTTCAAACCTTTCCGGGTCGTGTGCTCAAGTGTGAGAACAATCGGCTGATTGAATAAAAAAACGTACCTTTGCACCCAGTTTGCCCCATCTCATAAACCCTAATAAAGTCAACCGTAACATGAAAGTCCAGAAGTTTGGCGGAACCTCCGTGGGATCAGCCCAGCGCATGAAAGAAGTCTCCAACCTTATTCTTGATGGCCAGCCTAAAATAGTCGTCCTATCAGCTATGTCGGGCACCACCAATAACCTGGTGGAAATTTCCGACTACCTGTATAAACGGAACGCCGATGCGGCCAATGAAACCATCAACAAGTTGGCTCAAAAGTATGCCGATGTCATTGATGAACTGTATGAAAAACCGGAAACCAAACAACTGGTGGCCGACTTCCTGCAGGAACGATTTGACTATATCCGCAGCTTTACCAAAAACCTGTTCACCCTTTTCGAGGAGAAGATCATCCTGGCTCAGGGAGAATTGTTGTCTACAACCATGTTCACTCATTATTTAATGGAAAAGGGTGAGGCGGTTGTGTTGTTGCCTGCCCTCGAATTCATGCGGGTGGATAAGAATGGCGAACCCGATACCGAATACATCAAGGATAACCTGGCTAACCTGCTGGCTGCCCACGAAGGCGTCAACCTGTTTATCACCCAGGGATTTATTTGCCTGAATGCATACGGAGAAGTGGACAATCTGCAACGAGGTGGCAGTGATTACACGGCCTCTCTGATTGGTGCAGCCATTAAAGCCGAAGAAATCCAGATTTGGACGGATATTGATGGCATGCATAATAACGATCCCAGGATCGTTGAAAAGACCAGCCCTGTCTCACACCTGCATTTTGATGAAGCAGCCGAGTTGGCCTACTTCGGTGCCAAGATATTGCACCCCACCTGCATCCTGCCTGCCAAACTGGCCAACATCCCTGTACGCCTGCTCAATACCATGCAGCCAACGGCTTTTGGCACCATGATTTCCAACAAGACGGAAAAAGGCAAACTGAAGGCCATCGCAGCCAAGGACGCGATTACGGTCATTAGAATCAAGTCGGGGCGTATGTTGTTGGCTTACGGCTTCTTGCGTAAAGTGTTTGAGATATTCGAAAGCTACCAGACCCCCATAGACATGATAGCTACATCAGAAGTGGGTGTGTCCTTGACAATTGACAACAACAAACACCTGCAGGACATCATCGACGAATTGAAGAAATTCGGTACGGTCAACGTGGATACGGATATGGTCATCATTTGCGTAGTAGGCGATTTGGAATGGGAGAACCTGGGCTTTGAATCGCTCGTCGTTTCTGCCTTGAAAGATATACCCGTACGTATGATTTCCTACGGAGGAAGCAACTACAATATCTCACTCCTGGTTAAATCGACCGATAAACATCGCGCCATGCAGGCACTCAGCCACCACTTGTTCAACGAGTAGATTATTACCTATGGATATGAAGGGTACGTTCCCCTTGGAGGCGTTTTCATCGATTGAAACGCCCTTCTATTACTACGATACCACTGTGTTGCGTGATACGTTGGAAGTATTGACACAACATGCCAAGGCCAACAAGATAGAGGTTCATTATGCCCTCAAAGCCAATGCCAATCGGCGCATACTCAGCATTATCCGTGGGTATGGGCTGGGAGCAGACTGCGTTAGCGGTGGTGAAGTCAAGGCTGCTATCGAAGCCGGTTTNNTATGGAATCTTCTGCTTCAACGTGGAATCCATTCCCGAGTTGCAGGTGATTGAGGAACTGGCAGCTGCCAAGGGTAAGACGACCAGGGTTGCCCTGCGCGTCAATCCCAATGTGGAAGCCGACACTCACCACTACATCACGACCGGCAAGGAGGAAAACAAATTCGGAATCGCCCTGAGCGATTTGGATGCGGTGATCGATGCCGTGGAACAGTGTTCACATGTGAAGCTGATCGGCCTGCATGTACACATCGGTTCTCAAATCATGGAAATGAACAACTTTGCGGGTTTGTGCAACCGCATCAACGAGGTGTTGGATAAATTTGACAGACGTCGGGTGGTGCTGGAACACGTCAACCTGGGCGGTGGCTTGGGCATCGATTACCACCACCCCAATCGTCAGCCCATCCCTGAATTTGAGACGTATTTGAAGACGCTTCGCAAAATGATGAAGCTTAGAGAAGGTCAAACATTGCATGTCGAGCCGGGCCGTTCCGTGGTTGGTCAATGCGGGAGCCTGATAACAAAGGTGTTGTATATTAAGGAAGGTGTCAAACGCAATTTCGCCGTTGTCGATGCCGGCTTCACCGAACTGATACGCCCAGCTCTTTACCAGGCTTATCACAAGATTGAAAATATTTCGTCGGAGGCTCCTCTTGAAAAATACGATGTGGTTGGTCCCATCTGTGAGTCCAGTGACGTGTTTGGAAAAGATGTGCCTTTGAACAAAGCCAAACGGGGTGATTGGTTGGCCATCCGGTCGGCAGGGGCCTATGGAGAAGTCATGGCTTCCCAATACAACCAACGACGCTTACCCAACGCCCTTTTCTCCGAAGACATCTGTTAACATCAACCCTATGAAAAGTGTGCTGCTGGAATGGTTCCCTTTCAATCCCTGGATTGTCTGGCCACTGGTAGTCCTTTTTTTGGTGTTTGCCCTACAACTGTATTTTTACGGCGGTCCATTTGCCGGGATTAGCCGGGTGGCTCGCAAGTTTAGAAAGGGGCAGCTGCCTGTTACAAACGAACAGCCTCCTGTCAGCATCATCGTCTGTGCCCAGGATAAGGCCGATGATTTGCTCAAGCACTTGCCGTTCCTTCTGGATCAGGATTATCCTGATTATCAGGTGGTCGTGGTGAATGCCGCCTCATCGGACCATACGGAAGATGTGTTGCAATCCTTTGAGTCAAACTCCAGGTTGTATCACACATTCTTACCCGTTGGAGTGAAAGGGGTGAGTCCCCGGAAAATGGCCATGACCATAGGGATCAAGGCCGCCAGGTATGATTATGTCCTCTTTACCGATCCTGAAGCCACACCGAGCAGTCGCCTTTGGCTGGCTGCCATGATGCGGCAATTTACACAAGGTGGTGACGTTGTGCTGGGTTATGCGCCCTTCAATCGTGAGCCGGGCATGGCTGGTCGGATGGTTGCCTATGACAATGTTTGTGCTGCCATGCAGTATTTGGGTTTGGCGTTGAAAGGTTTGGCCTACAGGGCTCATTCGGCCAATCTGGCTTTTCGCAAGGATCTCTTTTTTTCGAACAAAGGGTTTGCCAGCCACTTGTTCCTGCGTTCCGGTGATGACGACCTATTGATCCGGGAAATCGCCACACCAACCAATGTCAGGGTGGAAGTATCAACTGAAAGCCTGGTCAGTCTCGAAAATGAGTCGGTTTGGCAGACCTGGAGGGAACAACTGATCAATCACTTTACGACAGCTAGCCGTTATAAGGCAGGCGTACGTCTGTTGCTTTTTCTGGAAGGCTGTAGCCGAACGGTTTTCTACCTCCTCTTGACCTATTTGATCCTGTTGACGGTGATGACAGCCCATTGGGCTTGGTTGTGCGTGGCTGTGTGTCTGTTTCTTATTCGTTGGGCTGTGCAAGCCGTTGTGACGGTCAAAGCTGCCTCCAACCTGGGCGAACGCGTCAATTGGTTGTTTGTGCCCTTACTCGACATCATTTTGCCCTTCATCAAGGCTTTTATTCGCCTTGCCAGTCGTGCAGGCCGCGGAAATGCGTATACCTGGGAGGTATTACGCTAAAGCGTTTTTTCCATCAGTTTCTTGCGATGCCATACGATGACGATAAACGTCAGAAGACTGGCGACAGTGTCACCCACAGGCATGGCCATCCATACCCCATTGACTCCGAAGAAAGCCGGAAAGATCAGCAAGCCTGGAAGCAAGAAAATCAGTTGCCTTGACAAGCTAAGGAAAATCGACATCTTGGCCTTGCCGATGGATTGGAAAAAGTAGGTGGTAACCACCTGGAACCCTACCACAGGAAAGGCCAGTAGGATAATGCGCAATGCATTCACGGATATTTTCGTCAAGGTTGGGTCACTGGTAAAGATGCCGACAATGGTACCCGGTATCAGCATGGCCAGTGCAAATCCAACGGTCGTGATCAACGTACCTACCATCAGTGTTTGCTTGTAGACCGACATGACCCTGTCATACTGTTTGGCACCGAAGTTGTACCCGGCTATCGGTTGCATACCCATGTTCAATCCGAAAACCACCATGATGAACAGCATGGCTACACTTCCTACAATACCATAGGCGCCGATAGACAGGTCACCCATTTCTCCACCGTACTTGGCCAGGCTTTTGTTGATGACAACGGTGATGAGGCTGGCGGTGAGATTCATCAGAAAGGGTGAAAGGCCGATGGAGAGGATGTCGCCCACAATACGTCGGCTTAGATGGAAGAAGCCTCGTTGGAAGTGGATGAAACTGGCTTTGTTCAGAAAATGCATCAGTACCCAGGCAAAACCCACCAATTGGGCGAGGGCAGTTGCCAAAGCCGCACCCCGGATGCCCCATCCGAAAACGAAAATGAACAGGGGAGCCAAGCCGAGGTTGACCAATACGGTGATGAGCGAAGACCACATGGCTTTTTTGGGGTAGCCGGATGCCCTCATCACGTTGTTCAGACCTATGAAATTGTGGTTGAACAAGTTGGCCAACAGGATGATCTGCATGAAGTCCCTGGCGTATGGCATGGTCGCCTCACTGGCGCCGAAGGCAAAAAGGATGGGCTNNAGGCCTAGTACGGTTATGCCTAATCCGATGATGAAATTCAGCAACAGCGTATTGCCCAAAATGTGGGTGGCATCCGACTTTCGTTGCTGGCCCAGGCGAATGGATACCATAGAGGTGGCTCCGGCGCCTATCATGGCACCGAAAGCGGCCGTTAGGTTCATGATAGGAAGGGTCAATGCCAACCCTGAAATGGCCAGTGGTCCTACTCCATTGCCGATGAAAGCCCGGTCGATGATGTTGTACAGGGAAGACGCCGCCATGCCGATGATGGCCGGAGTGGAATATTGCCACAGCAATTTTCCAACCGATTCGACCCCCAATCGGTCAGCGCTGTGTGAGGTGCTTTCAGTTGGGGAGGAGGGGGTGGAGGTGGTCATGTGGCGTTATCGGCTAAAAGGGCCACAAAGGTACAACAATTCTTGGTCTCAGACAGGTTTCTTTTTGTAAAAGAACCAACCGGATGCAAGTACGCTGACAATGGCTGCTATCCATACCCCACTAGCCAGGGGTAATTGAAACCCTTCCGGAGCCACTAAGATGTAGGTGATGACAACCATGGTCATGAAAATGGCTGGAATCAGCGTAATCCAAAAGAAACGGTTGTAGTTGGCCAGGGCAACGGTGATCACCCAAAGGGTAATGGCGGCTAGTGTCT